>JAXJRE010000019.1:0-4296 GCA_036310785.1 Acutalibacteraceae bacterium | reverse complement strand
TCTCGAAGAAAAGGCAGTTTCCGCCGAGGTCAATGTGGGTGAAGCCGTCGATTTTCTTGAAGATGCAGGGCTTGCCCATAGCGACCGCCTGTTCCCACAAAACCGAATGAAGTCCGGGGAAGATCACAATATCCGCCCCTGCAAACTCGTCGTAAATCTCGTCGGATTTTTTCCAGCCGACATAGAAAACCTTATCGCTTAACAGAGAGTCGAATTTACCCTTTAATTCGGGTACAACGCTTCCGAAAACCGCAAGCTTTATTTTAGGATTATCAAGCTCGTTTACCGCTTCCATAAGAGTCAGAGTCTGCGGCTTGTTATAATCTATTTTTCCACCCGTCATAAGCAGAATTTCTCCGTCCTCTATGCCGTAACGCTTTCTTATCGCCTTCCTGACAGCGGAATCGGAGGCGGCGGCAACTCTGTCGTCATCCGCTCCCATAACGAGAAGCTCGCATTTCTCACTCGGCAGTCCGTAGACATCTTTCAAAAAATCCACTCTTGCCGGCAGAACGCCGTAGAACTTTTCAACATAAGGCTCAATAAGCCGTGCGCAGTGTTTCCATAGTAAACCGTGTAAAATGATTCTTGATATAGGATTTTTTGCACTATTCATATAATCGGCATGATTGTCGCAGAATACTTTAACGTTATCATGTTTTTTGAGATATTTTACAACTGTATCAACATCGAGAAACTGAACGTTATGGATAAATAATATATCGGGTTTTGATTTTTCAAGAGCTTCGTTTAATCCAATGAATCTTTTAAGTTTGATGTATATTTTTTGAGGATTTTTATAACTGATTCTTGTAACAAGTATTCCGTCTTCATTTTTATATTGTGTAGCTTCTTTATAGTATGTTATTTTACCTTTATTATCAAAAGTTTCCAGTGATGCTATGATTTCAATTTTATTCCCTTGATTATTTTGAAATTTGGTAAGCATATTTTCTTGATAAGAATAATTATCGTTAAAAGAATTTCCCAAACAAAGATGAACGATTTTCATTATAAAACATCATTCCTCCTAACAAATAATAATCGCTAAAATGATTACCGCATTTTTCCTCCGGCCTTTTCCAGAACTTCAACATATTTTGCAACGCAGATGTCCTTATCAAATTCCGAGGACAGGAACGCCTGTCCGTTTTTTCCCTGTGCGGCGGTTTTCTCACGGTTCGAGTACATCTCCCTGACTGCCGTAATAAAGCCGTTTTCATCACCTGCGTCGGCAACACAGCCGCAGTTATTTTTCTCAACAAGCCTGCTCAGCTCGCTGTCACGGTCAAAGGAGGCAAGAATCGGTTTCTCTGCCGCCATAATGCTCCAGGTCTTGCTGGGGACGGAGTTGCTGCCGACTCCCGGCTTGCTGATTATAAGACCGACATCGCCGAGGCTGAAAACATGAGCGATATCCTCATAAGGCTGAAAGGGGAGAAGAATGACGTTTTCAATCTTATCCTCGGCTATTGTGCGCTCGACCTCGTCCCTTGCCGCACCCTCTCCGATGAGTACAAAGCGCAGGTCGGGAAGCTCGTCTTTAAGCTTTTTTGCACAGGCGAGCAGAAGCTCCGTGTTCTGCGTATATCCGATGTTTCCGCAGTAGGTTATGTAAAAGAGCTTGGGATCAAGCCCGTATTTTTCAACAAGTCGGTTGTCTTTCCGCTCGACGGGGTACACTCCCTTTGTGTCCGCCCAGTTCGGCACAACGGTAATCTTATCCTCGGGCACGCCCTTTGCCATTATATTCTTTTTGAAATCTTCGGAAATAACGATTATATTATCCGCATGGCGGTAGGTGAAATTCTCAACCTTTCTGCCGATCTTCCAGATAAAACTTCCCTCGGAGGTAAGTCCCGTGTTGACAAGAGAATCGGGGAAAACGTCCTGAAGATTGTAGACAAAGGGAATGTGCTTAACGGCTTTCAAAAATCCTGCAACCAAGCCTTGAGTAGGAGGAGTGCTTTGGACGAAAATAACGTCCGCTTTTTTTGAAAGTCCCTTGATGATAAATATGAGGTTGAGTAATCCGTAGCGCAAAGCACGCAGAAGCGGATTCTTGCCCTCTTTATATAACGCAAATCTGTGAACGGTGAGCTTGTCCGAATGAAGACGCTCCGTCTTTTTCTTTTTATATTCCTGTCTTACCTCGTCGCTTACGCCTCGGCACGGAATGGGAACATACAGTTCGACCTCGTGTCCTGCCTCGGTCATGGCTTGAAGCATATCCTCGGTAAGGTACATACTCGCCGCAATTTCGGGTGTATAGTAACCGCTGAATGTCAAAATTTTCATTATCCGATTGATCCTCTCAACAAATAGAGATTTTAATTTTCTTCATCGCATTTTCGCAGACCTTTTCCGCTTCGTCTGCCGTTGACCCTTGGGCGATAACAAAACCCATTCTTGATCCGCTGTCGGTTACATCTGTAATCTTTTCCCCGACGCCGTGAACAATGCTGATCTGAACAACTCCGTCCACCGCCTCGGCTTCTTCAATGCCGTCAATGCTTTTGACTGTTCCGCTGTGCTGTGGGAAATAACGGATCGCAGAGCCTCGGTTGATAGGTGCGGAAAAGCCGGGTTTTTCTCCTAAGGCTATCCTGATACAATACTCTACCATATTCATACCTGTCGAGAGAGGAACGAGGTGAGTTGTGATACAGTCTCCGCCGAGCCTTGCTCCGAGTTCGACTATTTTCGGCCCCTTATCTGTCACGATTATTTCCGTGTGTGACGGGCCGTTGTCAATACCGACAGCTTTGTTTGCGGCGATTGCAATATTGCGGATCTGTTCGGTGATTTCTGCGCTTAAACGGCTCGGCTGGGTGTGTCCCATTTCAACAAAATGCGGAGCTCCCGTGGTGATCTTATCCGTGATCTGAATAACATGACATTCACCGTCAACGGTGAGAGTTTCAACGCTGACCTCGGGGCCGCTCATATATTCCTCAACAACGACCTTTCCGTTGCGTGAGGATTTAAGGCTGTATTCATAGGCCTCGTCCGTCGCACGGCGGTCTTCGGGATCGTCGATTTTTACAACTCCCCGACTTCCCGAATTGTCGGCAGGCTTTACTATGAACGGCTTGGTAAAAAAAGAAATGATCCTATCGTAATCATCCTTGCATGACGCAACAAAAAACTTGGGAACGGGTACTCCGAAGGCTGAGAGAGCCTTGCGCATTTCGCCCTTATCCGTCGCTTTTACAGCCGTTTCGTCGCTTATTCCGACAATGTCCAACTCACGGGCAACTGCGGCAACGCTTCGCATCGGCATATCCGAAGCCAGAGTCATAACTCCGTCCACCCTGTGCTTTTCGGCGGCGGCTACGACGGCAGGAATGTCGATAGTGCTGATAACCTCCCTGAGAATATCATTCTCACGAAAGCCGACAGCGTCGGGGTTCATATCTACCACAACGGGTAAAAGTCCCATTTCCTTTGCTTTTTTAATTGCGGGAAGCTGAAGAATGCTTGCGCCTAAGATCATCAATTTTTTCATATAACAGTCCTACTATTTAATCTCCGTGGTTTCACTTTTCGGGTTTTCCAGAATGTATGTATCTTCAATATTTATGTCCTCACGGTTTACGTTCTTTCTGCCGAGAACCGTTACGAGCGTCATAAATATTATTTTAATGTCAAATCCGATTGAAAGGTGTTCGACATAATAGATATCGTTTTTATGCTTCTCTTTAGTGAGCACGGCGTTGCGGTTTACAGCCTGATTGTAGCCGGTAATTCCGGGGCGAACGGTAAGGATTTTCATTTCGTCATCGGAATAATCCTCCAAGCCGATCAAAGTGTCCGGACGAGGACCGATAAAACTCATATCTCCTTTTAATATGTTAATAATTTGAGGAAGTTCGTCTATGCTTGTTTTTCTTGCGAATTTACCGAATTTCGTAACTCTCGGATCGTCGTCGCCGTTATAGGTTGAGCCGTCGGCAAGGCGGATATCCGGAGCGTTCACCTTCATCGAGCGCAGCTTATACATCTTGAAAGGCTTGCCGAAGCAGCCGAGCCTTTCAGCCATATAGAACACAGGGCCGCCGTCCTCCGCTTTGATGAACACCGCCGAAGCTCCGATGACAAGGAGCAGGGGAATCATCAAGATAAGCGAACAGACTATGTCAAAGCTCCGTTTAACAAATCTGAACGGCAGGCTTCCGGATAATTTTGAGTTGTTTGTCATTTATGTGCCCCCTCCGGTTTGGTTTGTACTGTGGGAATCTGATTTCAGAGGGAACGTATTTTGCTCATTATAAGAACGCTTTCGTAAGTGCCGTT
>JAXJRE010000018.1:0-1855 GCA_036310785.1 Acutalibacteraceae bacterium | reverse complement strand
TTCATGAGAAGTACTTCTTTCTTGGTTAATGTTTTGTAGCAATCTCATTATACCATATTTTGAAGTTACTTCTCTTTTTTATTGGGTCACATCATTTTAGCACATACAATTATGGTTTTACACCCGAAAAATCGGCCTTATATACAAAAATACATATTTAAATTTAATATCTTTAACAGTAAAAAAATAAGGCTCGACATCCGAGCCTTATTTTCGCATTATTGTTCTTTTTTCTTCTGAGCAACGGAAAATCCGCCCTTGCAGAGTATAATTATTATCGGAATGACGGCAAAAGCGCAGACGATCGCCGCATAAAGGAACATTGACGAGGACGGAACGATCTGAGAAACGCCGTAATCGTCTGTGTAATAAACGCCCGAACTGAATATCGCTTTCTTGCCGACATAGGGTCCGACAACCATCGGTATCATTACGGCAAAAATCATTCTCACACCTTGGAAAAGACCTGTTTTGCTCTCGGGAGTGAAGTCCCTGACTGCGGCATTGAGCATAATTCCCAAAAGACAGTAGCCGATCGCAGTCGGTACAACGCCGATAATCAGGAGCTTGAGATCGTGTGCGAAATTAAGCACCGTCAGTCCTGCAACAAAGAGCACGAGCATCGGAATGACGAGCTTGTTCTTGCCGTATTTGTCGGCAAGCTTTCCGACAAGGATTATTCCTGCGACCATCGCAACAACGGCGATTAGCGCCACGGCAATCAGCGCAGGTGTGATCTGCAAGGAGTCGCCGCTGAAAAAGCCGTCGGGACTGTGCTGGAGATAGATTATCAGATAAGGGAAGAAAACCTGAAAGGCGATCGAATAAGCACAGACCGCAAGCAGGGTGAGATAAAGCTTTGAGTTTTCCCTGATAACGGAGGGTTTAAGTCCGTAAACAAGATCATTCAGAAAGCTTCCCGAATTATCAACGGTTTTCGGAACGTCCTTGAGGGTGAACAGTCCGATAACGCCGCAGACAAACACGACAGCGCCGAGGATAAGGAAGAAATATTCGTAGCTTTTCTGTACATCGTCACCTGCAAGCAGAACTCCGCCGAGTGCAAGCACAAGACCGAGAGCCGCCATAGGCATAAATGCAAGCACGCTTTCGGCGGTTGCACGGTTGCGGTTGGTGGTCGAGTCTGTAACCCAAGCGTTAAAGCAGGCGTCGTTTGCGGTCGAGCCGACAAAGGTCATCACCATATCCATAACAATGACTATCCACACGGTAGCCGTCAGAACCTTTGCGGCGTCGCTGATACCGAAAATAGCGGAAACATTGTCCCTTGAAATTATGCCGAATCCGCCGATAATAACGCCCCAGACTATGTAGCCGACAGAAATAAAGCGTTTTCTTGAGCCTTTCCTGTCGCTGAGAGCACCCATAATCAGCGTGGTAAGCATAGCGGTGATTGCCGAGTAGGCAACCATCTTGCTGACAGCATCAATAACGTTGATTGAGCCGTCTATCGCCGCCTGGGACGCACCCTTGTAAATCGAATTATAAAGGAAGGTGTTGAAATACATATTTTCAACATTCCATGCGATCTGTCCGATAAGACCGAATAAAATCAGGTTGAAAAGGAGCCGCCCGGAGAGCTTACCCGTCTTTGATTTGTCAGCCATGATTATCCCCCTAAATGTTTTATATATTTATAATAACATCAATACGCAGCAAAATCAACAATCAATTAAAAAAACTCCCCCGATAAAGACTGCGCAATAATCTTAGCGTTAACAGTTTCAGCAAATTGGTCAGCCTTCCCCAAATTAGACGGTAGACATTAGATATTAGATTATAGAAGATATCGTTTTAAAATTCGATTAAAATTTTCGGCTCCCTTGTGTAAAGG
>JAXJRE010000017.1:0-8889 GCA_036310785.1 Acutalibacteraceae bacterium | reverse complement strand
TATAAAGTATTTTGACACAATAATATCGTGCTTCACAAACAAACTTTATTTATCTAAGATCGAATGTCTAAAAAACGACTGTAAGTCTATCCTTTCGGGTTACTTGCAGTCGTTTTCTCATTTCTCACTTTTTTATTTTTAATGATTTCAGATATTCTTTCTGCCCGTCTGTAATGCGGTTGCTTTCAACAGCCTTTTGGATCGCCTTATTGTGCGTCCAAGCATCGAGGCGGTTTCCCTCGATATACGGAACAACATCCTCGTAATTTTTCGCAAGCGCAGTCGCAAAGTACCATGCGATCATCATATTTATATAATACTCGTCACTCCTGACCGAGCAGACAAGTCTTGCGCACCCGTCCGTAAAATTTTCTCCGAGGAAAAAATCCATAAGCATTTTTATCCCGAAGCGGACGGCATAAGTCTTGTCGGAGCCGAGCCATTCGGGAATTTTTTCGTAAAGCTCGGGCAGGTGCTTTTTGAAAATCTTCGGGCTCATCATATCGCAGGTTGCCCAGTTGTCAACAAAGGGAAGAAATTCGTCAAGCAATCTGACCGTTTCACCGTAGTCCTTTTGCTGTTCAATCAGAAATGCGTGGACGTTGTTTTCTTCATAGTATTTGTGCGGCAGAGCCTTCAAAAAATCTTCGTATCCGCCGCTTTTATATAATTCCTTTGCGAACTTTCTGAGCTGAGGAACACGCACGCCGATTATCAAATTTTTATCGACCGTCGGCATCAGCCTTGCATGAAAATCACGGTAGCTTTCGTCCTGCATTTCAAATAATTTTTCTTGAACATATATTTTCATGTTGCGAATAGAATCCCTTTAAATAACATAGCTATCCACGAAATGTTCTTTTCCGCAGAAATCATATTTGTATTTTTCATTTCCTTTGGTCATGTCAATTGTCATTTTATTCCTATCGCTTGAATATACATAATCTTTATATAGTCGATAAAGTGCAGTCCGACATGGTGAATAGAAACGATAGTTTTCATCAAAACATACGAGTATGTCGTGCCACAAATCGGCGGTGCTTTTTAGACCGTAAAGAAATCCGATTTTCTTTTCATTGCAATAAATTCCGACAAGCATACTGTCAGGATTATGAACCATGTTATAAACCAGGTAGTTACTTTTCTTTAGAGATTCTTTTAACCGGATATTATATATTTTGTTTAATTCTTTTAATATTGAATTTTTTAGTCCGTCTTTTTGAATATTTATTGTATTTTTGCTTTTGGATCTTTCTAAATATATCGAATAAAATTCCTCTGCGTCTTGCTTCGAAACGGTGTTAAAAACCTTTATATATATGTTCTTACCGTCTTTGATTTCACGATTAAGTGCTGTACGAATATTTTGTCTTGTGCTTTTGGACATGGATTTGAAAAAGATATCAAAGTTATCTTTAGGTTCTGTTTTTACACAGAGTGTTTCATAACAAAAAGAGTCTGAATATTTATTACTTAGATATTTTTGAATCTCTGTTCGTCGCATTACTGAATTGATGTGCAGGGCTATAATTTTATATTTATTTTTTATGGCTTTGTTTATTGCTTCAAATGCTTCCGGATTAAAATTGCAATAAATATAATTTAGATAATCGGTAAACCCCCATGTGCCGATGACGTATGCGCCGGGAGCTGCTCCATATCCTTTAAATTCAAATCCATATTTTTTGATATGTATTGGAGCAATCATTATCGGATTACCCTTTGAAAAAGCGACAACATAAACAGCTTTATCAAATGCTCCAAAACAATTATCCAAATACTGTTTGTTGAGAGCATAATACCAAGAGTATCTTTGAAAGGCAGTCATATCTTTACCTTTTTCAAGTTCAATCCAGTATTCTTTTAAAGTTTCAAATTCACTTGGAGAAAAAAAACGTGTTTCAATCATGCATTATTCCTCATCTAACAATTTTTCAACTACATTCAGCTGCTTTGAAATGCTGAATTCCCTTGCTCTTATGCTTTCCTCATGAGAATAGCAATCTTTTTTTTGTGGATTATCAAGAAAGTATTTAATCGCTTTATATAAAGCGTCATCATTATTTTCACAAATAATGCCGCATTGGTTTTGACCGAAGATTTCTTTCATTCCTGAGCAAAGAGTTGTGATAACGGGAATGTTCATAGCTACAGATTCCGCGACGACGGTGCTATATCCTTCGGCATATGATGAGCAGATAAACGCATCCGATTTGGCAATATATTTATATGGATTGTTTTGAAAACCAATGATTCGGATCTCATCGAATAAGTTTTTTGATTTTATTTTTTCCTTAAGGGCTGCTTCTAAGGTTCCTTCACCCATCATATCCAAACGAAAAAAATAGCCCTCTTGTTTCAGCTTTGACAGAATGTCAATCAGACGTTCATATCCTTTGACAGATTCAAATCTGCCTGCGGTAGTAAAATAAGGGTGATCAGTCGGCGTATTGCAAGCTTCTCGACTGAGCAGAAAAATTCTTTCTGTATCAATAATATTGGGAACGACTGTGATTTTGTCGGCAAATCCGTATTTTTTTATAAAGGATTGTCTGATGGTTTCTGAAACGCAGACAATTTTATCAAAGTTAGAATAACATTCTTTTTCACCTTTGGCATCTCCAAAAATGCGTTCACTCCATGGATTGTTTATAACGTCCGTATGTACCCATGCAATTTTTTTACAATTTCTGCTGCCGGAGTTTCCTATGATTTTGGTTGAATATCCTTCGCAAAAAGCAACTTCTATATCATATTTGCCGCCTATATAAAAATTTCTGATTATTTTTTCGGGAGCTTTTAGCGAGCTTTTAATTACTGTCTTATTGAAAATATCACGAGCCTTTGACCTTTCGGCTTTAACAAAGCTCTTGAATTTCACTTGGGACTTGATTTCGTCGGTGAAAAGCTCTTTATCCCGTTCGGTAACAACAGTAATGTCATATTTGGTTTTATCAATATATCTAATTAAATTGTTAAAAACAGTTTCGGCACCGCCGCTGCTTAAAGCCTCAATGAAAAACAGAACCGACTTCATGCTTACCCCCCTCATTACAAAATCATTTTATTCTTTTTAGTATTATCCAATAAATTCTTTTCAGATTAATTCGCTTTTTCTTTACGTCAACAATTTCGATTTCATTTGTTCTCGCATAGGTATGAACGCCGAGAACGGTATCTTTTCCGCTTACAATTTGCGACGAAAAAAGTTCGGAATACTTTTTCTCGCTGTAGCTGCTTTCCGACTTATTGATTTCATAAAAGATAAGTCCCGAGCCGTAGCTTGCGTTTGTGCAGTTCTGTGCCGGACGCAGACGCATGCCGTTATGGCTAATTATTCGTCCTGCACCTCTTGTAATTTGATCGGTCGGTTTAACGGGGTTTTTAAAACTCGGTTTTCCCGTTTTTATGTCATAAATTTCAAGCTGAGTTTTCATTTCTATGGGAGATGTTATAACCGATGTGATTATATCGTCTCCGTCAATAACTGTGTCAACGGCATCTTTTATTTTTAAAATCACCCTGTCTTTTATCCACTTTTTCGGGAAATCTTCGGCACGGTAAAGCTGAATGCATCCGTCATCACGGGTTTCCGGCATCATATAAACGATTCCGTTCTCCTCAAAAACATACGGATATGAGAGATGAAATTTTTCTTCCAAAACAACTTGCGGTTGGGTGAATTTGCCTCCGATAAATTCTGAGTATCCAATCAAGCCTTTTTCTGTTACGTTATCAAACATTTCGACAAAAAGATATGTTCTGTTATTTTTTTCAAAAAGAAAAGGATCAGCATACCAATAGCGTTTTGTCGCTTTCAATTCATCGAAAGCATACGACTTTTTGCCAGCATCGACAACCGTGTCGTTATTTGAATAACGGCGGAAAGCAATATCCCAGTATTCCTCAACAAAGATTTCCTTTAAAGGACGCATAAAAATTCACCTCTTTCGGTCATTATATCATTTATCAATATTTTTTTCAACAACAAAAAAAGACTGCGCCGGTGATGACGCAGCCTTTGAAAAGATATGATTATTTGTACATCGGTCCGTAAACCTGACATGCACGGTAGTCCTGTCCCTCTTTGTCCATGCCGAAATAGTTCCAGTTTGCAGGACGGAAGATCTTCTCCTCGGGAACATTGTGGAGAGATACGGGGATGCGAAGCATCGAGCACATTGTGATGAGGTCTGCGCCGATATGTCCGTATGTAGACGCACCGTGGTTTGCGCCCCAGTTGTTCATAAGATCATATGCCGACTTGAACGCACCCTTGCCGTTGCAGATCGGAGTGAACCATGTGCAGGGCCATGTGTAGTCCGTTCTCTTCCAGAGAGCGTCGGTAACATCATCGGGAAGTGCGACATAGTAGCCCTCGCAGATCTGAATTGTCGGTCCGATACCCTTAACAAGGTTGATACGGATCATTGTTGCAGGCATCTCGTTCTTCGTTACGAAACGTGAGGAATATCCGCCGCCTCTGAAATAGCCGTTATCGGCCGCATTCCACGTTGTAGCCTTGAGCATCTTTTCAACATCTTCCTCGGTAACATCATACCAGGGCTTCATGCAAGGCTCGCCCTTTTCGTTCTTCAGCTCGCCGCAGGCGTCAAGGCAGGACGCACCGGAATTGATGAGGTGGAGGAAACCGCCTGCTTCCTTAGCGTGTCCCTCAAGCTCGTAGCCTGTAACTCTCTTGACGGACTCGGCGCTCCAATGGGTACGAACGTCGGAGAACATTGACGGCTGATTTGTGAGGAGCTTCTGGAAAAGCATTGAAATGCCGTTGAGAACATCGTTCTCTGTTGCAAGGATATACGGCTCTCTTACGCCGTCCCAGTCAAATGAAGTGTTGAGCATAGCCTCGGCAAAGTCTGCGTTCGGCCAATGGTCTGTCCACTGACGCTGTCCCTGGAAGCCTGCGGCAATGGCATTGTGACCTGCCATTTCTTCCTCTCTGCCCTTGGGAAGATTCTTGTTGCCGTTCATAAGATCCTTGATGATAACCATCATCTTGACCGTGAACTCCCAATCCTTTTCCTTCTGCTCATCCGACTTTCTTACAAATTCGGGGTTCTTATCAAAGCCCTCGGGGCAATGCTCCTTAGTCCACTTGTATGCCTTCTGATATTCTTCCTCGTCGTAGATGTTTTCTTCCATTCGACGGAGAATTTCAACCTCGTCAACCGACTCAACTCTCATTCCGAGATATTCCTCGATGAAATCGGGATCAATAGAAGATCCTGCAATACCCATGCAGATAGAACCGATCTGGAGATATGACTTGCCTTTCATTGTTGCAACGGCAACGGCGGCACGTGCGAAGCGGAGAAGCTTCTCTTTAACATCATCGGTGATGTTCTCAGAGTCGTCAGCCTCCTGAACCTCTCTGCCGTAGATGCCGAATGCGGGAAGACCTTTCTGAGCATGAGCGGCAAGAACGGATGCAAGGTAAACCGCACCGGGACGCTCTGTTGCGTTGAAGCCCCAAACGCCCTTGATCGTGTTGGGATCCATATCCATTGTTTCCGAACCGTAGCACCAGCAGGGAGTAACGGAAAGAGTGATCGCAACGCCCTCTTTCTTGAACTGCTCGGCGCAGGCGGCTGTCTCGGCAACACGGCCGATAGTCGTGTCGGAAATAACGACCTTGACAGGCTCGCCGTTGGAATACTTGAGGTTTTCCTCAAAGAGCTTCTTTGCCGCCTTGGCCATTCCCATTGTCTGATCCTCAAGGGATTCTCTGACCTTGAGAGGGCCTCGTCTTGCGTCGATGATGGGACGGATACCGATTACGGGATATTCGCCCAAATATCTGTTTTCTGCCATATTTAATTCATCCTTTCGTTGAATTATTTATTTTTTATATAAATCTGCAAGCAGATTTTTAACTTAATTAACTCACGCTGATTTTTGTGCTTGTAACCTTGCCCTCGCTGTTATAATAAATCTCAATACGTTTTGTGCCATAAATATTCATTACCAATAAAATAGCAAAGGTACCCATCCTTTTGGGTATATGTCTGGTCAGGTTCGGAAAAAAGCTTTTTAACATCTTCAATATCCATGCCGACCAAATCATATTTTTTCTCAAAATCATCAATCATATAATGACGGAAATGATAGTCGACATTCCATGCCGATGTGCTGAAAGTTTTATACGGTTTAGAAAGTATATAGTCAAGGCAGTCAATGTAAGGAAAGGTCAGCACAATAATTGCCGCACAAATTATCCCGCAGATTTTTCTGCCTTTTTTGCCGAATACGGCGACGATAAAAAGCACGATAGACGCAATAAGCCCGATAATCGGAGCGTATATACCCCAAGCGTAATATTTTCCATAGTAGAGTGCCTCATAGCCGCAGGAATATCTGACTGTTCCGCAAATAGTAAGTAAAGTTACCGCAACAAGAAAAACTATAAGACCTATAACTTTTAGTGCGGTTCTTCTGCGTGGCTTTTTATTAGTCATTTCTTTCTCTTCCATACAATATTCTTCTTTGATCTCCCTTTAAAATTTTTTCAACTTAAATCGTTTGATTAAAGTTTTTACTAACAAAATCTTCCATGTCACCTATCGAATCAAGGTCAAAATCGCAAAACCACAGATAATAGATTTCTTTTTCAGCTTCCGAAATCCCTATAAATCCTATTTGCTTCGGATATCCTAATTCACCGACTGTAACCGCTCTGAAAACCGTTGACTTGTATTCAAACGGTTCGTTACCAAAAAAATCATTCTCTCCGTATTTTTTTACAATGTCTTTTTTCAACGATTCAAATTTTTCCGGATCTTTGATTTTCATTGTAAGTGCATCGGACTGAAAAATCAACTTGTTTTTGTGATTTTTTGTGAAAGACACATTATCATAATTTTTGTAATCAGTCGGAAAAAAATCTCCTGCTCCATATTCTTCAACTTCGTTGATTGATGAAATCGTTGTTATTGTTCCGTGATAAAGCCTATACGCCTTGAATCCGCAAACCGATACTATTAAAACAACAATCGCAACAATAGACAGAATAAATTTTCGTGAATTTTTCAATCCCTTTTTCTTATCCATTTTTTTCCTCACGTTTCAGATACTTCTTATAATCATTTTCCGTATCAATTATTGAAATAACGTGTCCTCCGCCGTTTCTTGCTTCGACGGGCGGCGGCGTCATATAGTCGCCGTAGCGGTGAGTCAATATTTCATCGTAGCCCTCGGCAATCTGTACCTGAAGATCTTCAAACTGAGTTTCAACTGTCTTTTCGGCATACTCGGAAAGATCCTCTCTGAAAATATTTCCGCCTGCCAGAACATAGCAGAAATATTTACATTTCCTGAAATCCCGAAGCACTATCCGATCCAGTATTTTGCAGAAAAATCTCCTGACTCCGAGAGGAATTTTCATTATCATTTTTATCTTTTTATAAATGTCCGGGTAGGCTTCGTACTGATCCTTGTAAACCAGATCCTTCAAAAGCATATTTCTGACATGAAAGAGAGCGTTCATAATTTTTACCCAGCGGTCGCTGTCCTTAACGCCCGTCATAGGGAAAATATCAATCCAGATACCGTGGTGATAATCGTATTTTTCCGATCCCTCTTCGATTGCGGTTGTTCCGTTCATCCTGATTTTGGCGATCGAAACGTCCCACATATCCGTGTAAGAATTTTGGAAAAAGAACCTGTCGCCGAGCTGTTTCGGAGCTATCCTGCAAAACTTTCTGTAATCGCTGACAGACATTCCGATGTCAATATCGTCGTCCCACGGAACAAAACCCTTGTGCCGTATTGCGCCAATCATAGTGCCGCCGGCGACCGTGTAGGAAAGCCCGTTTTCACGGCATATTCTGTCAAATTCCTTGAGTATTTCAAGCTCAAGCTCCTGTATTCTGTTCATTTTCTTACACGCCCTATCTCAATTATCTGCCTTACACGATCTTCAAAAAGTCTTCGTAAGCCTTCGCCCAATCGCCTGTGTCTTTCGGCTCAAAAATTTTCAGCTCGGAGGACTCGGCAATTATCTTTCTTGCCTGTCCGATATTCTCAACCGAACCGTCCGACATAAGCTGAACGGCAACGTTGCCCATTACGGTTGCCTCGATCGGTCCTGCCTTTACCGTGCGGTCGCAGGAATTTGCCGTCATCTGACAAAGCAAGCCGTCCTTTGTTCCTCCGCCGATAACATGGATAACGGGATAGTCACGCTTTGTGCACTCCCTGAGCTTTTCAAAGGTCAGCCTGTATTTCATCGCAAGGCTTTCGTAGATACAGCGCATAACCTCGCCGACCGTTTCGGGAACGTACTGACCCGTCCTGCGGCAGAACTCACGCACACGCTCGGGAATATTTCCGTGAGGAACAAATTCGGGCGCGTCGGGATCAATAAAGCACTTGAAAGGCTCTGCGGCAAGCGCAAGCTTCTCAAGGTCGGCATAGGAATATTCCTCGCCCTCACGCTTCCATTGACGTCGGCTCTCCTGAATGAGCCAAAGACCGATTATGTTCTTGAGGAAGCCTGTCGAATCGTCAAAGCCGCCCTCGTTGGTGATATTTATGTTCATTGAAGTCTCGTTGACGATAGGCTTGTCAAGCTCAGTACCGAAAAGCGACCATGTGCCGCTCGAAAGGAAGGCAAAGTTACCGTCCTCACACGGAACGGAGGTGATAGCCGACTGGGTATCGTGACCGCAGACGGAAATCACGGAAACGGGATCAACTCCGCACTCCTCGCATATCTCCTTTGAAAGCTCGCCGAGCACCGTGCCCGGCTTTACAAGCGGAGCAAAAAGAGATTTCTTTATTCCGAAAGCGTCAAGAATTTCCTTCGACCATGACTTTGTTTCAAGGTCGATGAGCTGTGACGTGGTTGCTATCGAGTATTCGGCGCACATC
>JAXJRE010000016.1:0-5650 GCA_036310785.1 Acutalibacteraceae bacterium | reverse complement strand
TTACACCTCATCCGCCTCGTTCCTCGGCACCTTCCCCTCAAGGGGAAGGATTGTAAGGTTTCTATAACTAAAGTCTACAATCTAACGTCTAAAAAATCTCCTCTCCTTGCAACAAGGAGAGGAGAAAAAAATCAAGCATTATTTCCATTCAAAACTGCCGGAGAGCAGAGTTACTCCCTTTTCCGAAACGGTGAGCAGTCCGCCGTCAACCGTGCCGAGCTTCTCTGTTCCGTCGGGCAGAACAATCTTGCAGTCGCAGGGCTTGAGCGCAGTTATAAACGGAATATGTCCTGCAAGAATCGCAAGATCACCGTCAATTCCTCTGGCGGTGAGCATCTGCGCCTGATCGGAATACTTGTTGCCGTCAGGCGACGCTATTGTCAGCATAAAAGTGTTCATAATCACATCTTACCCGCCTTTGCAACGGCGTCGTCGATCGTTCCGACAAAGAGGAATGCGGATTCGGGCAAATCGTCGTGCTTGCCCTCAAGAATCTCCTTGAAGCCTCTGATCGTCTCGGAACGGGGAACGTATATTCCGGGGAAGCCTGTAAATTTCTCCGAAACGTGGAACGGCTGAGAAAGGAATCTCTGCACCTTTCTTGCACGGTTTACAAGCAGTTTATCCTCGTCCGAAAGCTCGTCCATACCCATTATGGCGATGATATCCATAAGCTCGTTATAACGCTGAAGCACACGCTGTACCTCTCTTGCAACGGCATAATGCTCCTCGCCGAGAATTTCGGGATTGAGGATACGGCTCGTTGACTCAAGAGGATCAACGGCAGGATAAATACCCTGAGATGAAATATTTCTTGAAAGAACGGTCGTTGCGTCAAGATGGGCAAAGGTTGTAGCAGGAGCAGGGTCTGTAAGGTCGTCGGCAGGAACATAGACTGCCTGAACCGAGGTTATCGAGCCTTTCTTGGTCGAAGTAATTCTCTCCTGCAAGGCACCCATTTCCGTTGCAAGCGTCGGCTGATAACCGACGGCGGACGGCATACGTCCGAGCAGAGCTGAAACCTCACTGCCTGCCTGAGTAAATCTGAAAATATTGTCGATAAAGAGGAGAACGTCCTGATTTTCCTCGTCACGGAAATATTCCGCCATAGTCAGTCCCGAAAGACCGACTCTCATTCTCGCTCCCGGAGGCTCGTTCATCTGACCGTAAACAAGTGCAGTCTTGTTGAGAACGCCCGACTCCTTCATTTCGTTATAAAGATCATTGCCCTCACGGGTTCTCTCGCCGACTCCCGTAAATACGGAAATACCGCCGTGCTGTTTGGCAATGTTGTTGATAAGCTCCATGATAAGGACAGTCTTGCCGACACCTGCGCCTCCGAAAAGACCGATCTTGCCGCCCTTGGAGTAAGGACAGATAAGGTCGATGACCTTGATACCCGTTTCAAGTATCTCGGTCGAGGTCGAAAGCTCGTCATAGCTCGGCGCAGGACGGTGAATGTTCCACCTCTCCTTTGTTTTCGGCGTTTCCTGATTGTCAACAGCCTCACCGAGAACGTTGAAGATGCGTCCGAGGGTTTCCCTGCCGACAGGCACGCTGATTGCGTGTCCCGTATCTGTTACGGGTGCGCCTCTCGTCAGGCCGTCGGTCGAAGCCATAGCGATACAGCGGACGGTATTGTCGCCGATATGCTGGGCAACCTCAACCGTCAGCGTTCTGTCGCCGATCGGCACCGTCAGCGCATTGTCGATTGCAGGCAGATGTCCCTCGTCAAAGCGAACGTCAACGACGGGTCCCATTACCTGAGCTACGCTTCCTGTATTTGAATTATTCAATAATATCACTCCTTGAATGATCGCTTTTACATTTCGGATATTCAGTCTCCGCTTCCTGCAATGATCTCGGTGATCTCCTGCGTGATAGCACCCTGCCTTGCACGGTTGTACTGAAGGCGAAGATCGTCTATCATCTGCTGTGCATTCTTGCCTGCGGAATCCATTGCCGTTCTTCTTGCCACTACCTCGCAGGCGTAGCTTTCAAGAACCGATCCGAAAATAAGTCCCGTAACATACTCGGGAACTGCCGTATCAAGAATATATCCCTCGTCAGGCTCAAAAACAGTTCCTGCGCCCGACTCTCTTTCTTTTTTCTCAAGAGGAAGCACCCACTGAGTGAACGCCTCCTGAGTCATCATCGAAATATACCGTGTGCTGATTATTCCGAGCCTGCCGAATTCGCCGTTTTTGAACTCCTCACAAAGCCTTTTCGCAAGAGCATAAGCCTCGGATACAGGATATTTTTCGGAGGAAACGTAGTCCCGGGAAAATCTTTCGCAGGCACGTTTGCCGATCGGAATAAACTCGGCATCGGGATACTTTGCCGCTTCACGGAAAACATTCGCATTATATCCGCCTGCAAGTCCCCTGTCGCCGGCTATCACGATAATTCTGGTCTTATCGCTTTCGTTTCCTGCAACGAACGGACTTTTGCGGCACTCGGCACAGGAGGAAAGCTGATCGACTATCGCCGTCAAAGCCGCGGAATAATCCTTGCTTCTGAGCATTGCCGCCGTTGCTCCCCTGATTTTTGAGGAGGCGACAAGTCCCATCGCCTTGGTGAGATGGAGAGTGGAGTCAACGCTCTTGATACGAATTCTGAGAGTTTTAATATCGGCTCCCATTCATATCACCTCTGCATTTCCTTGAGTACGCTCTCCAGCTCGTCTATATCGCTCTGCTCGAAAAATCCCGATTCAAAACGGTTGAGCAGATTTTGATTTTCACTTTCAAGCTTTGCATAAAGGTCGCTTTCATAATCCTTTACGTCCTGAACCTCCACGCTGTCAAGATAACCGTGGATAACCGCATAAATGATCGCAACCTGACAGCCTGCTCTGAGCGGATTGTTTCTGTCCTGCTTGAGAACCTCGACTATTCTTTCACCGAGGGCAAGACGCTTCTTTGTGTCCGCATCAAGGTCGCTTCCGAACTGCGAGAAGGCTTTAAGCTCTCTGTACTGAGAATAGAGAAGCTTCAATTCACCGGAAACCTTTTTCATCGCCTTGAGCTGAGCCGATCCGCCGACTCGGCTTACCGATATACCGGGATTGATGGCAGGCATAATTCCCGAATGGAAAAGCTCCGTTTCAAGGAAGATCTGACCGTCCGTGATAGAAATAACGTTGGTAGGAATATATGCCGAAACGTCGCCTGCCTGGGTTTCGATTATCGGCAGGGCGGTTATAGAGCCTCCGCCGTATTCGTCGGCAACGCAGGCAGAACGCTCAAGAAGACGTGAATGGAGATAGAAAACATCTCCGGGATAGGCTTCACGTCCGGGCGGACGGCGGATAAGCAGGGACAGGGCACGGTAAGCGACTGCGTGCTTGCTCAGATCGTCGTAAACGATCAGGACATCTCTGCCCTTTTCTCTGAAATACTCCGCCATTGCACAACCGGAATAAGGTGCGATATACTGTATCGGCGCGCTCTCCGAAGCGGAAGCGGACACGATTGTCGTATATTCCATTGCTCCTGCCTTTTGCAAGGTCTGGGCAAGCTGAACGACAGATGTGTTCTTCTGTCCGATAGCTACATAAATGCAGATAACGTCCTTGCCCTTCTGGTTTATAATCGTATCAATGGCTATTTCCGTCTTACCTGTCTGACGGTCGCCGATAATAAGCTCACGCTGTCCTCTGCCGATCGGGATCATACTGTCGATCGCCTTGATACCCGTCTGAAGCGGAACGCTGACGCTCTTTCGCTGGATAATTCCGGGGGCTTCGGATTCGATCGGATGCGTTGCCTTTGCATTGACGGGACCCTTGCCGTCAATCGGCTCACCGAGAGCATTGACAACTCTGCCGAGAAGCTCCTCTCCGACAGGAACGGAAAGAACACGTCCCGTTCTGCGAACCTTTGAGCCTTCCTTGATGCTGTCCGTTTCCGACATTACGGCAACCGAAACAGTCTCCTCCTCAAGGTTCTGAGCAAGTCCGAAGCTGCCGTCCTCAAACTCAAGCAGCTCGCTCGCCATACAGTTGCGCAGTCCGTAGACCTTTGCAATACCGTCTCCGACAAGGATAACGGTACCCGTTTCCGCCATTTCTATTTTTGATTTATAATTTTTAATCTGTTCTTTTATAATGTTGCTGATCTCTTCAGGTCTGGCGTTCACCTATACATCGCTCCCTTCAATTCATGCAACCCTCTTTTTACACTGCCGTCGATGACTTTTCCGTCAACAGTTACCTTAACTCCGCCGATAAGGGATTTATCAACCGAGCAGTCAAGCTCCACCCTGTGTCCGCAAAGCTTTTCAAGCTTCGCTTTCAGTGCAGACTTTTCGTCCTCGGTCAGCTCTGCGGCGCTGACGACCTCGGCGGTCGAAACTCCGTTCGAGGCGTCGCTCAGCTTCTTGAAATCCGCTATACAGTCCGAAAGTGTGCGTATCCGTCCCCTCTCGCAAAGCAGAGAGACAAACGAAACTATATGCTCCGGGACTTTGCCGGAGAATGCCGCTTCAACAGCACCGACACGCTCCTGTCTCGGAATGTCGGGCGAAGCAAGAAAATCAATGTACTCGGGATTATCCTTCGTAACCTTTGAAACGGTATCTAATGCCTTTGAGTATTCGGCGACGCAGTTATTCTCCAACGCAAGCGCAAAAAGCGCCTCGGCATATTCGTTACTTATCTGAGCCATCGCCGTCACCTATCCCCTCTATGAAAGAGTCGATAAATTTCCGCTGATCGTCCGAGTTGATCTCACGCTCAAGCACCTTTTCGGCAAGGAGCGTAGATACATCGGCGATCTCGTGCTTGATATCGTCCGAAGCTTTTTTCTTTTCAAGCTCGATCTCATTCTGAGCACGGCGAAGCATATCGTCCGCCTTTTCCTTTGCGTCCGTGATAATTTTCTCGCTTCTTCTGTCGGCTCTGAGGGTGGCGTCCTTTATCATTGCGTCAGCCTCGGCATCGACAGCTTTAAGCTTGTCCTCATACTTTTGCTTATCGGCAAGAGCCGCCTTTTCAGCCTCGTCCGCCCTGACATACTGTGCGTCAACATTCGCCTTTCTCTGATCGACGAATTTGCGTACACGGGCATAAAGAAACTTTTTGAACAGGAGAAAGATTATCAGAAGATTGCAAAGCGAGATCAATATCTGCCATATGTTTACGGATATGACATCCAAGTTCTGCATTACAAATTCACTCCCGACGGCATCAGCCGATGATGTTCATAAGGATATCTACAAGTCTGCCCGGCGCAACAAAGATGAGAAGAATTGCGATAACGAGGGCATAAAGTCCCGTTGTTTCTGCGATAGCGCAACCCATGATCATGGTCGTTGTAACGCTGCCCTTGCACTCGGGCTGACGTCCGATAGCTTCGCAAGCCTTTGCAACTGCGTTACCTTCACCGATACCGGGGCCGATACCTGCGATCATTGCCATACCTGCGCCGAGAGCGCAGCATCCGAGAATAATACCTATTGCTATTGCTGTCATAAAAATAACCTCCGTTTTTTATTTAACAGTCTCATATTGAGCTGTTTTCTTTTTACGATTTTTCTTTTTCTCCATTCGCTTCTGCCATTCCTCAACCGGGAAAGCTCCGGCAACGTAAAGCATGGTCAGCATTGCGAAGATGAAGGCCTGCATACATCCGCTGAAAATGTCAAAATA
>JAXJRE010000015.1:0-9514 GCA_036310785.1 Acutalibacteraceae bacterium | reverse complement strand
TATGCTACTGTGGCTCAGTTGGTAGAGCAGCTCATTCGTAATGAGCAGGTCGTCGGTTCGAGTCCGACCAGTAGCTCCAAAAATTCCGTTCACGAGAGTGGGCGGAATTTTTACTTATTCACTATTACTTCTTCACTCTTCACTTTTACTAAGGACGGGATTATCGGAAATTATGAAGTAAGAGGGAATAGTGAAGAAATGCGCTAACGAAAGACAAAATGCCTGCGGTTTGATTTCGCAGAGCGAGTTGCGTATGAGGCCATTTTTTCTGTGATTTATATTGGGTCGTTTTTCTGAATTGATTTACCGTTAATTGTATGATATGATTGTGACAATGAGATGAAATCTATCAGGGCGGTCGATTGATGAATGAAAAAATCGATAAATGAATTATTAGAAATTCAAAAGGTTGAAAAAAATACCGAAATGGCGGATAATTTGCTGGAGTTCGTTGAAAATTTTTCGTGGACAGAGGTTAAAGATCATACCTTGCAGATGATAAAAAACTGGCAGTTTGAGGAATGGGAAGCGCCGTTTGCGGCAACGGTATGCGGACAAATTGTAGGAATGGCAACCGTTATGAAGTCGGACTATTATCCGCTTCCCGATATTTATCCGTGGATATCAACCATATTTGTAGCCGAAGAATACCGAGGGCATAAAATCAGCGGAAAAATAATTGATTATGCAAATAATTATGCTAAAATAATTGGATTTGACAGGACGTTTATCCCGACGGAATTTGTCGGTTTATACGAAAAATACGGCTATCGTTATGTAAAGGATATAGTGAATTATGGCAACAAAATTGACCGATTGTATGTTAAAGAATTAAAATGACAGTATTCATCATGCTTGGTTGAAATATATGTGATATGTCCGTTTTATCATAGTGTTATTATACCTTGTACGCTCAGAGAAAATCAGATATTCAATTATTGTCATACGGTGAAATGCATATCTTGGCAAATCGGAAAACCGTCGGACTGTTGCAAATGCTGTCAGATTCTGTTATACTGACGGCAACGATTTCTGTTTTGTTAGGGGAGAGTTCTATGAATCGTGCCCGATTGTTTTCGTCGGGAGCTTTGTTCCTGTTCGCCGTTTACTGTCTGATCCGGGATCCCGACCTGCCGTTTTCTCTGCCTCATTTTGTTTACATAGTCGGTACGGTTTATTTCGCCGTGTTTCCGATCAAGGATTTGTTTTCGTTTTCAACGAACAACACCTATAAAGGACGGCAGTTTTCAAAGTATTATGAGCCTGCCGAAGACTGCGACAAGGAGGATTTTTCACTTCTTGTGAAGCGCAGTAACCGTGCCGCCGTATATTCAATGCTTTTTTGGCTCGGTTATATGAGCGTTCCGACCGTTTTGTATCTGACGGGAATAATCGGTCGGGAGTGGATTTTCTTTTTCTTCGCCCTGTCGAATTTTGCGATATTTTACGCCGTGTTTGGTTGGTGTCCGATCAACAAGCTGTTTTTCCGTTCGAGCTGCTGCAACGAATGCCGTGTTTATAACTGGGACAGCTTTTTTCAGTACAGCTTTCTGATCCTTATTCCGAACGTCTACACAGTTATCCTGTTTTCGCTGGGCTGTGCGTCGCTTATCAAGTGGGAGGTTGCGGTTCACCGCCACCCCGAACGGTTTTATAAAATGAGCAACGCCTGCCTGTCATGTGAAAAATGCGACATGGAAAGCTGCAAAAAGAATAAAAAGAAATTTTTCAGCAAGAAGCTGAAATAAAAAGTGTTTAAAAAGCCGAAAGACTTGTATTGATTTTTTCAACCGATACAAGTCTTTCTTTATTATTTTAGCTTCGTCAAATCTGTCTCATTCACTCTTTGTCTTTGCCATTATATCAAGAGCCTTGCGGATAACTGTGAGCTGATCCTCGCCGGGCATCACCTTGACCGCAATGTGCGGCTTGCCTGCGGCGGAGACGGTTATTCTGCCTTTTAGGTACTTTGCAAGGTTGGCGATCTTGTCCATTTCAAGAGTTTCGATAAACAGCTTAACATTACTGCCCGTTCTGCCGATCTCATAAACACCCTGCTGAAGTGCGGTGTTCCTGAGAAGTGAAACGGTTATAAGTCCCTGAACGCTCTGCGGCGGCTCTCCGAAACGGTCGATAAGCTCGTCGAGCACATCGTCGGCGTCCTCCTGATTCTTAATATCGGCAATTCTGCGGTACATCGCAAGCTTCTGAGGAACATCTGAGATATAGTCGGCAGGAATGTGCGCGTCTATCGGCAGGTCGATAAGACATTCCTTTTCGGGCACGGCGGAGATTTCGCCCTTTTCCTCTCTGACAGCCTGATCGAGCATTTTCAGGTACATATCGTATCCGACGGATTCCATATGACCGTGCTGCTGTGCGCCGAGGATATTGCCTGCGCCCCTAATTTCAAGGTCACGCATCGCAATATGGAAGCCCGATCCGAACTCCGTATATTCACGGATAGCGGTCAGCCTCTTTGCGGCAACCTCGGAAAGCTCCTTGCCACGCCTGAACGTGAAATATGCGCTTGCACGGCGTGATGAGCGTCCGACTCGTCCTCTGATCTGGTGAAGCTGAGCAAGTCCGAGCCTGTCGGCGTCCTCAATTATCAGCGTGTTTACATTCGGAACGTCAACGCCCGTTTCAATTATTGTTGTGCAGACGAGAACGTCAATTTCGCCCTCAAGAAGATCACGCCAGATGTCGCTGAGCTTATCCTCCGTCATCTGTCCGTGGGCGACGGCAATCCTCGCATCGGGCAGAAAATCCTTCAGCTTTGCCGCCATTCTGTCGATGGTCTCCGTGCGGTTGTGCAGGTAGTACACCTGACCTCCGCGGCGAAGCTCTGAGGTTATCGCCTGAACTATTACATCAAAATTGAATTCGATAACATAGGTCTGAACAGGGTGCCTGTCGTGCGGTGCCTCCTCAAGGATAGACATATCCCTGATTCCCGTCATAGCCATATTGAGCGTTCTCGGAATGGGTGTTGCGCTGAGAGTCAGCACATCGACGGTCGGGTACTGCTCCTTGAGCTTTTCTTTCTGAGCAACGCCGAAACGCTGTTCCTCGTCAACAATTATCAGTCCGAGGTCACGGAACTCGATATCCTTTGAAATAAGTCTGTGCGTTCCGACGATAATATCGACATAACCCCTTTTGAGATCCTGCTTGATCTTTTTCTGCTGATTTGCAGGAACAAAGCGTGATATCATCTGCGCTTCGATCGGAAAGCCCTCAAAGCGTTTGCAAATCGTCTGGTAATGCTGGAGCGCAAGGATAGTTGTCGGTACGAGTATAGCACACTGCTTGCCGTCGGCAACGCACTTGAAAGCCGCCCTGAGTGCAACCTCGGTCTTGCCGAAGCCGACGTCGCCGCAAAGCAGTCTGTCCATCGGATAAGGCTTTTCCATATCGTCCTTGATCTCCTGAATACAGCGGAGCTGATCGTCCGTTTCCTCATATTCAAAGCGGCGTTCAAAGTCGTTCTGCATATCAATATCGGGAGAAAAAGCAAAGCCTTTTATCTGCGTCCTCTTTGAATAGAGGTCTATAAGCTCCTGCGCAATATCTTTGACGGCGGAACGAACTCTTGACCGTGTTTTCTGCCACTCCTTGCCGCCGAGCTTGTTGAGCTTGACCGTTCCGTTCTCGCCCTTGGAGCCGATATATCTCGACACCTGATCGAGCTGAGTTACGGGAACATACAGGATATCGCCCTTGTCGTATTTTATCTTAATGTAATCCTTGATATTGCCGTCGGCTTCAAGGCTGGTGATGCCCTCAAAAATACCGATACCGTGAGCGGTATGAACAATGTAATCGCCCTTGTGGAGATCCTCAAGCGAATTGAACACCGCCGCCTTATTGACTTTTTTCTTAGCCTTTTTGACAGGCAGAGCCGAACGGCTGCCGTAGGTTATGACGGTCAGATTTGCATCGGGATATTCAAAGCCTGCCGAAAATCCTCCGGGCAGAACGATAACCCTGTTCGGAATAGGTTCTTCGGGCGGAGCCGACATATACGAAGCGGAAAAGCCCTCGCCGTTCAGGTCACCCGTAAGAGCCTGAGCCGACTTTTCCGTGCCTGCGACAACAAAGACCGAATGGCCTTTTTTCTGATAAAGCGGTTTAATATCGTCAATAAGCACGCTCATCGAACCGTTCCACGGCGAAAACTGACGTGCGTTAAATGTTACAAGTCCTTTGACGGGAGTGTCGAACGAGCCTCTTGCAATGTTGTCAAGATAGACAGCTCCGAGATCCTCATAAATGCCTAAAAGCTCGTTAAATTCGAGCATAAACCGGTCAAGTCCCTTGCAGACAACGCCCTCCTCAAGGAAGGCTTTTAGCTCCTCGTGGAATAGCTCAAGAGCCGCATTTGCGTGTTCCTTGACGGAAAAGCTTTCGCTGACGAACAGGATCGGCTCGTCAATATAATCAAAAATCGTTGCGGCGCAGGGATAAATCAGGGGCAGATATCTGTCGATATTCGGCAGATGTATTCCGCCGTTGAGCTTTTCAAGGTCGGCAGAAAGAAGCTGTTTTGCGGCGGCAGAGCCTTTTCCCTTGGTTTTTGAGATTTGTTCTTCTATTAAATCGGCAAGCCTGACGGGGTTACAGCAGATTTCATTGGCAGGCGTGATAACAACAGAATTTGTGGAGTCGATACGCCTCTGACTTTCCGTGTCAAAGGTCGAGAGACAATCGATACTGTCGCCCCAGAATTCAACTCTGTACGGGTTTTCACAGTCGGGTGAAAAGATGTCGATTATTCCGCCCCTTGCGGCAAACTGTCCCGATCCGTCAACCTGTGTACCTCTTGTGTAGCCTGCATTGATAAGTCTGTCGATCAGCTCGTCCTGACTGACGGTTTCGCCGACCGTCAGGGTTATCCTCTTGGCGATAAGCTCCTCGGGAGGAATGGTGAGCTGGAGCGCCGCCTCAACGGAGCAGACTACCGCCCGAACGCTTCCGTCAACAAGATGACCGAGCACGCTCAGTCTTGAATGTTCGTAATCACGGGATTTTATGTCGTCAGGGCGCAGTGATATGTCTCCGGCAGGATACATAACGGCATCACAGCCAAAGGCATTCAAATCTTTGCAGATCTTACTCGCCTGACTTTCATCGGGCGTAATAACGATCGCTTTGTGGGGTGAAAGATCCTGACAAAGTGCCGAAATAATATGCGCTTTATGAATCTGCGACAGTCCGAGTGCTCCGGCAGGGAGACGTCGGTTTGTCACATTGTAAAGCAGGGATCGGTATTCGTTAAGACCTTTCAGAGCTTTTGTTAAACAGGACATCATAAGCTCCTTATATATTGATTTTGTTTTTTCGCATGACGTTTTTAAGCCGTTCAAAGTCACGGTCGGCAAAGCAATGGGCAGTCATACCGAGCTTTGCTGCCGTGTCGATATTTGCCTGCATATCGTCAATAAAGAAACATTCTTCGGGCTTCAGGGAATATTTTTCGAAAAGAATACGGTAAATCTTTTCATTCGGCTTAATCTCATTATAATCGGCGGAGATAATAAATCCGTCGAAAAAGGTGAACGCAGGCACACTTTTTTTGAAATCGTCAAACCAGTCGGGACAGTTTGAAAGAAGATATATCCCGTATCCGTTCTCTTTCAGAGAGCTGACAATCGGGTACATCTCATCTATCGGCGGCATCTCCGCTTCACGCTCAAGCACCATTTTCACGACCTCGGTATTAAGGCCTTGCGGCAGACGCGAGGTCATTATTTCAATCGCCTGTTCAACGGAAATTTCGCCCTTGTCCATCTTTTTCCACTCCGGAGAAAGGAATACGCTCTCACGGACAGCGTCCCGGTATTCCGGAGCAAAATGATTTTTCAGCGATCGTTCGGGATTGAAATCAATAATCACGCCGCCCATATCAAAAACTATGTTTTTTATCATTTCTCCACCTCCGATACCGGAGATAATTATATAACACATCAGTTCAAAAATCAATTAAAAAGTGAGCCGACATTTTTGCTTTATTTGAAAAAATTAATCAAAAATTAAGAATTGAATGTCACAAATCTCTTGAATTATATTTCGCTTTATGATAAACTAAATAAGTCTTGCACTTATCTATTCCTAATCTTTTTTTTGGAGGAAAGAGAATGAAATCAAAGGTAAAGTACAAAAAATACGGCAACATTCCCAATATGGACACCGTTAAGGAAATAATATTGCGCGGTGCCGAGCTCGGACAGAATAAAAAACAGTACGTCTTTAAAAATTTAGACGGCAACACGCAGACGAAGAATTTCAATGAGGTGTTTTACGATGCAACAGGCCTCGGTCAGCATCTCTACACCCTCGGAATGAGGGGCAAAAAGGTCGCCGTACTCAGCGATAACAGCTATTACTGGATCGCCGCTTTTTATGCGATAGTAACAGGTAAAATCACGGCTATCCCCCTTGATCCCAAGCTTCCCAAGGAGGATCTTACCGATCTCATGGTCAGAAGCGGCTGTAATGCAATTTTCTACACAGAGGATTTTGCTCCTGCGATAGAGATGATGAAAGAAAATCCCGAGGTCAAGCTGACGGAATATCTTAAAATTGAGGACTTTGACGAAATTGTAAGGATGGGACACGACGAGCTTGATAACGGTGCGGAAAACTATCTTGACGATACCGTTACGGGCGACGATCTCGGTTTCATTGTTTATACATCGGGCACAACGGGCAAAAGCAAGGGAGTTATGCTTTCTCAGAAGAATGTTGCTTCAAATGCCATCGCGACCTGCCGTGCCATGACAGGCGGTCAGACGGTTGCTTTCCTCCCCTTCAACCATACTCTTTCGTGGGCGAGCGCACTTTTTGCAAGTCCTCTGCTTTCCGAATGGGGATATCTCTGCGACAGCCTTAGAAATCTTCAGAGAGATATGGTGGAGCATCACCCACAGCACATAACCGCAGTTCCTCTTGCAGTTGAAACAATATATAAAAGAATCTGGTTCACGGCAAAAAAAGAGGGCAAGGAAGAAAAGCTTAAAACAGGACTTAAAATCAGCAAGTTCCTGATGAAATTCGGCATTGACGTACGCAGAAAGCTGTTCAAGGAGGTCATTGACAACCTCGGCGGCAATCTGGAGATGATAATCTGCGGCGGAGCGTTCCTCGATCCTAAGTATGAGAACGGACTCTATGACCTCGGCATACAGGTTATCAACGGCTACGGTACTACCGAGTGCTCACCGATCATCACCTGTAACCGCCTCAGCAATTTCAAGTTCGGCAGTGCAGGCTACGCTCTTGAATGCAACGATGTCATGATAAAAGATCCCGACGACGAGGGAGTCGGCGAGGTTTACGCCAAGGGAACCAACGTTATGCAGGGATATTATAACGATCCCGAAGCCACGGCGGAGGCATTTGACGGCGAATGGTACAAGACGGGCGACTACGGATATATGGACGAGGACGGTTTCCTCTACCTCAGAGGACGAAAGAAAAACCTCATCGTTCTTTCCAACGGCAAGAATGTTTCGCCCGAGGAGCTTGAGGATAAGCTTATGAGCATCGACTACATTAAAGAGGTCGTTGTTTATGACGAGAACGGAGCGATAACCGCCGAATTCTTCCTCGACACCGTTACATACCCCGATGCGGAATCGAGAATTAAAGCCGATGTCAGAGCGCTCAACAAGACGATGCCCGCATTTAAGCAGATTACAAAGATCAAAACGAGGGATAAGGAATTCCCGAAAACAACAACGCTTAAAATTAAAAGAAAATATAAGTAAGCCAAAAGCCATTCCTTGTTCGATAGCAAGGAGTGGCTTGATAAGTTTCAGCATTTTTTCAGCCTTACCCAAAATAGACGTTAGACATTAGATGTTAGATTTTAGACGAGAAAGCTTTAAAATCTGATGAAACTATGCAAGGCTTCACCAAATTTGATTTTAGATTGTAGACATTAGACCTTAGACTTGGAAAAATTAAATTTTGCAGAAACCATTGCAGTCTCACCTTGTTACAAAGCAGCTGAAAGGTCTGCTGAAATTTTGCAAGGCTTCCCCTTGAGGGGAAGCTCCGCCGCAGGCGGTGATGAGGTGGAGTAAGTTCGATGAAAAGGCAAATTGTGCTTGCTTTTTAACATTTTAACACCTCATCCGCCTCGTCCCTCGGCACCTTCCCCTCGAGGGGAAGGCTGAAAAAGACTTTAGATTTCAGATGTTAGACTTTAGATATGGAAACGTGTGAATTTTACAAACCATTAAAGATTAACAAAATCAACAGTTTTAAACAATCCCTCAGTCACTTCGCTCCCTTTACACAAGGGAGCCGGCTAATTTCATCAAAACTTTAAACTTAAACGTCTAAAGTCTATTGTCTAACATCTAATGAAACGGTCTGTATCGGTGGTTTTCCGATACAGACCATATGTTTTTCGGTATTGAAAGCGAGAGTTACCAAACAATATTTGTAAATGTTTCGGTGCTTACGATATCCTTGACTGCGACATCGCCGAAGATGGCGATTGAAGCCTGAATATCCGCCGCCGCAGAAAATTCTGCAGAAACGAGCTTGCCTGTTGTTGAGTCAATTTTTGCATAGACATAGCCGTCATGATAGCTCATATTGATCGTCTTGATGCCGGGCACCATATTGCCTGCCTCGGCGGCGTCGATAACGGACATTACTCTGCCGTAGCTGCTTGCTTCGCCCTTTGCCGGGTTCTGCTCCTTGCCGAGGGTGAGCCTGATTTCATAATACTTGCCGTTCTGCTTGAGCGTTGCGTTGGTGATATCCTGCTCCCTGAGCTTGCTCGACCAATCATAGCCTGCCGCAGGGAAATCGTCCTTGATATCCGCACTGCCCTTTTTCATTTTCGTGCTCTTGTTTGCGGCAACGAGCTTGATAAGGCTCGGAGAAATACCGTCCGTGCTTCCCTTGACCTCTCTTACCATCTTTTTGTCGTAACCGATCTTTGCGGCCTTTGCCTTGTTGAGAGCGGTGTTGCAGTAGTTGAGGATCTCAGCCTTTGTCTGCGGAACGTTTGAGGTTTTCTTTGTTGTTGAGGCGGAGCTTGAAGCCGAAGAACTGCCTGACGAAGAAGCCGAGCCGCTGTCTGTGCCTGCGGTTTCGCCGCCTGTCTGAGCCGCATCTGTCTGCTCCGTACCGTCGGCGGCGGTGACATCTTCGCCGTCTGCGGGAATGTCAGATATATCTCCGTCGGTCGGAACATCACCGATCTCCTCTGAGACGCCGTCCTGCTGAACCGATGCCGGAACTGCGGTGCTCTTGATCATATCGGCAACCTTGTCCGTTACCGAAACCGCCGAAATACAAACTCCGGCAACACAAAGTACCGCCGTCACGGACTGTATAAGCTGTTTGCGAGTTTCATTGTTCATAATTATGACCATTCCTTTCCGCTGCGCTTCAAGGCACAAAACAGCATGAAACTGAATTGCCACTAACGCAGCTCGTAGAATTTTGTTAGAATAGGCTTGAGGATGCAGGCACACTACAGAGCACGTGG
>JAXJRE010000014.1:0-2468 GCA_036310785.1 Acutalibacteraceae bacterium | reverse complement strand
GCTCATAAAGAGCAGGCTTTCGCTTGTGCGGAATACGCTCCCTCCCTTATAAACGGGCAGTTTCTCAACGGCATAGAGATCGGGTGACGGTGCTTCGCAGGTTATACTTGCGATCGGCTCTCCGTCCGACTCTTTTGAAGCAAACTTTTTCCAGTAATAATCCTCATAGTCCAGCCGAAAAGGGAAGACAATGTTGTAGATGCTTCCGTCCATTATGAGCAACCGATCATATTGATATAGCTTCCGCCGTAATTATGAAGATAGGGGACGATTTTTGCCTCGACTTCCTCGTGAGTTGCGCCCTGAACATTCATTGTTTTAAGAGTTCCGGACATAAAGTCGTAATACGGAAGATCCCAGCCTTGACCGGTAACTCCGGTACTGAGATTCCAGCTTGCGGTAGCCGATCCTGTTGCGGCGGACGATTTATCGGGATCGTCGCTTCCGACAGTTGTGTATCCGCTTGAACCGAGCATTACGTCATAGGCTTCTACGGTTACATATTCATCCATGTTGTATTCCTCCATTAGTTTTATTAAAGATTGTGTCAATAAACCGACAGTAATCTTTGCTGACCTTGTTTACCGTACCGCTCTCTGTCGCAAGAGTTGCGGCACATCGGGGACAGGCTTTGAACCATTTGCAGGTTTTACATTCCTGCGGCCATTCAAGCTCCTCTTCAAAGGCGACGAGACGTTTCCATGCCTCGGTAAAGCCGAGGGAAACGGCGCTTAATTCAGGCTCTCTCAGAAATGAGCAAAAGCTCATAGTGCCGTCCCACTTTATCCAAAAACCCGTTTTGTATTCTCTGCATTTTTCACAGGGCTTTGAAGCAAATTTATTGTTTTCGGTCAATTTTTCTGCGTTTTCACACAGCTCTGCCTCGGAAATACGAAGCTTTTCGACCGATTCTTCTGCACCTCGGATTGATTTTCTGAGCGTTGCGGACGCAGTCCACGGAATATTCTCGTCACGCATCAGCTTTTCAATCTCCGGCAGGCTGTCGGAATTGTCCCTTGTAACCGTTGTTACGGCAACAAGCGGGATTCCGATCGCTTTTATTTTTTTGATATTTTCAACTACTTTTGTGAAGCCGTCTTGAACTCCGCATACCTTGCGGTAGGTTTCGTCGTCGGCTCCGTAGACAGTGAACTTAATTACTTTAGGCGGATATTTTTCAAGAAGCTCAAAACATTCCTCGCTGAAATGATAGAGGTTGCTTTGCAGGGTGATAATGAACCCCATTCGGCTTAGCTCCGTATAGATACGGCAAAAATCGGGGTGCATAGTCGGTTCGCCGCCCGTGATACACAGAAAGAGCGAGCCTGACTGCGAAGCCTGTCTGCCTAAAGAGATCCATTGCTCTGCCGTAAGCTCCGCGCCGTGCTTTTTAATCTCCGAATTTTTGAGATGAACATAGCACATACCGCAGTCGAAATTGCACCTCGGCGTCAGCTCAAAGGTGGCAAAAATCGGGATAGCCTTCTCCGTTGCCTGCATCATCATTTCATAAGGTGCGGCGGCGATGGGTAATTTCATTTCGCCGTTCATTGCTCCTCACTCATATCCATAATGTTGTTCCTTGCCAGAATTTGCAGGAAAGCTATGATGTCCTCCTGAGCCTTTTCCTTTGTGACATTCTTGTATTTTGCAAGAATAAGCTCAACAAGCTCGTCCAGAGTAAACTCCTTGCCCTCCATATACTGCCAAAGATATGCAGCGGAAGAGGAGATATATACCATTGACTGTACGTCCTTAACACGCTCCATAACAGGCACAATAACGTATTGCCCCGCAATTTCACGAAGAACAAGCTGATCCTTTACCTTCAATCTCCGTACCTCCCTGAATAACTGATTTTATCGGCGTTCCTCAATACGGTCCTCGTTCTCGGAGTAGCCGTATTTGCCGTAACCGTAGCCGTAGCCGTAGCCGTACCTGTTGCGGTAGCCGTATTTTCCGTAGCGGCTGTATCTGCCGTATTTTCCGTAACCGTAGCCTGCGTCGAGGATGCTGTCCTTTGCGGCATTGAGAATACCGCCTATAATCTTACAGCCTCTTGAGGATACGTTGTTCATACTGTCAAGAATTGTCCATCTGTGGGTTGCATCCTGACGGATAACGAAAAGTATTCCGTCGCAGAAATCGGAAATAAGAAGCGGATCTGCCGTGATAGCGCACGGCGGTGTGTCGATTATGACGTAGTCCGCATTCTTCTTGATTTCATCAATGAGATCACGCATTCCGTCGCTGTCAAGCTTCTTTTCGGGATTCTTACTCGGTCTGTCGTTTCCGAAGATAACAACGTCATTCTGATTTTCGTCAAAGAGCCTTTTTATTCTCTTGGGACTGCCCTCGGACTGGATAACAAGAACCTTTCTGTTGCTGAAGGACTTTTTGACTGTTTTCTGTTCACCGAGAAGCTTGCTGAGATGAAGCCCCTTGTCGACCAGCTCTCTGACGTGCTC
>JAXJRE010000013.1:0-14515 GCA_036310785.1 Acutalibacteraceae bacterium | reverse complement strand
GAAATACATTCATTACTACAACAATGAAAGAATTTCCTTAAAACTAAAAGGAATGAGTCCGGTACAATACCGAACTCATTCACAAGCAATTTAATATTTAATTTTGTCTAAACTTTGGGGTTCACTTCAGACACGGCAGTCCGTTTTTGATATCGCAGTATTATTTCAGTTAATCAAGATACTAATTTCTTTTGGGTGAACAATCTCCGGCTCCTGCCCTTTCTTCATTTCGCAGGTCAGCTTTCCGAGCGGGGTGAGCAATTCAACTTTTGCTTCGTCCAATCCGAGAAGCGAAGGTGTGAGCGATATTTCACACATTCCGGGTTTCAGAAATTCCAAGCCGAGCAAGGCTTTCGGCAAAGAATAAAGCGGAGTTCCGCCCCACGCATGGCTGTGGTCGAAGCTGTAGGTCGGCTCAGGCGGAATAAATCCCTCCACAAGTCCTTTTGAACACTCTTTAACGGGTGCTTTCCACCTTTGAATAACAGGGAGCGTATAGCAATCTCTTAGTCCGTAACGGTAAATCGCCTCTAAAAGATAGTGAGCAAAATACGGCTGATAATCGCCTTTTATTTCATCTCTCATTATTTTTGCAATAAGCTCTTTTGCAAGTCCGTCATCACAAATTCCCACATAAGCGGCAAGAATATTGGACTGTTTTAAATAATAACGCTTGTCAACATTCTGCGGAAGCCAGCCGTTGAGCTGTGACGGATCTGTCGGAGTGTTCAAGCCCTCAAAGTACATACCCTTTTCCTTATCAAACAGCAGGCTGTTCACTGCACTGCGGAGAGCTTCTTTTTTCTCACGGCAGAGTTCGGCTTCGGCAGTAAGCTCCAATTCGCCGAATATCTTTTCCGCCGTATCGAGCGCACCGAAATAAAACATATTCAGGCAGGTCTGTCCCAAGGCTTTCGGCGGATGGTGCATTGAAATTTCGTCAATATATATCCAATCCACAAACATATAGTCGGGCGGAGTTTCTATCAGACCGTTCTGACCGATATATGATTCAAAGCGTTTCAGAAGCAGGAGCAACGCAGGCTTGCATTTTTCAAGAAGCTCCCTGTGCCCTGTTGCCATATAGACATCATAAAGCATTTTCACCCAGATTTGGCTGTAGGTCGTGTGAAACATTCTGCCACTGTGGCGCACGAGCATTTCAGCCGTGCGGAGCAGATCGAACTCGGCAAGCCTCATATCGCCGAACGAGAACATCGTCATCAGCGACTCAATGTAATAATCGCCTGTGCAGGCCATCGGCTCGCAATGACGCGGACTGTCAAGATGATGAGTTTGTCTGCAATATTTCAGAGTGTGCTTGCAAACCTCAAGCACTCTGTTCAGCTCCTCGTCCGAGGTCACGGTCTCGGCTTCGTCGGGAGTGGGATAATGCGTAGCTATCAGGGATATGGCAATACTCGACGGACTGTCGGACTTGTTTTTCAATTTAATCAGGTAATTTCCTACGCTGTGAAGCTTAAAGCCCGTGTACTCCTCCTCGCCCTTAAAAACAAAGTTTTCAGGCTCGTTCTTCTCCTGCAATTCACGGCAGGTGATCTCTACGTGAAGCTCGCCGTCCGTATGAGCTTTAATGTGCATAAAGCCTGCGTAAATCATATCAAGCTCGGCAACGACCTCTTTCTCCTCATTCGGGAGAAGCGTGATCTCGCCGCCGTTCGGCAGTATTTCTTTTTCCGTTCTCGGCGGAATGATCGCTGTTTCGGTATGCCATATGTTGCGTGTAATCTCGGCTGAAACGTAATTATCGGGAGCTATTCTGCCGTCAAAGAATTTCGGAGAAACATATGCTCCGTTTTTTCTGACTTCCCAAGTTTCATCTGTGCCGATTACCTCCTGCGTTCCGTCCTCAAAGGTCAGCACGCCGAAAAGCATAAAGCCGCCGTGCCCTTTTGAATAGTCGCATATCTGCGTCGGAGCTATCTGAACTCTTGCAAAAAAGTCGAGAGTTTTCGAGTTCGGCTGAACGGTTTTTTCAAAAGAATAGTAGTTGTCACGAGGCTCTTCGTTGCCGATAAAATCGCCGCCTACCGACGCAGGGCCTGTTGCGACCGTGACTGAGTTGCAGAAAAGGCGAAACAGAGAGTCTCCGCTGAATCTTAATTCAGCCGAGCTGACGTTTTTTTCAAAGGTATATTTTTTATGAAATTCGGCAACGCAGTATTCGTTTTCCGAAGCCTCATCAAATCCGCTGTAAACTGTCGTTTGACTGTCGGGATAGCTTGACTTCGGGAGCCATATCCATTTTTCCGAGTGTTTCATTTGAGGGCAGTCCCCTTTCTTTTGATTTCATTCAGTTGAATGTCCGATTTCAAATAATAAAATAACACATCATAATTTGTTTTGCAAGATAAACTGAGACGAAAAAAGCTTCCCTCGGTAAAAACCGAAGAAAGCCTTTCGTTATTGTATTAAAGTCCGTATTCTGCGGCGATGTCAGCGATCTTTACGGGAACTCCTGTTTCAAGCGACTTCTTTGCGGCGATGCCGATAAGCACAGGCTGAAGTCCGCATTCAAGACCAACCGTTACAGGCTTGTCATTGACTACACAGTCGATGAACTCCGAAACCTCCTCAACATATGCGCCCATATATCTTTCAAGGAAGAAGTTGAGCGGAACCTCGCCGTGTACGCCGTTAGCGTCGGAAACGACTGCGGTTGATTCGGAATCGTTCGAGATAGCAACCTGACCGAGAGAGCCGAAAGCCTCAACCCTCTGATCGTAGCCGTAGCTTGCACGGCGGCAGTTGTCGATAACTGCGATTGCTCCGTTTGCAAGCTTCATTGAGATAACTGCGGTGTCGATATCGCCTGCCTCACCGATAGCCGGATCAACGAGGACTGCGCCGTATGCGAAAACTTCCTCAACCTCAGAGCCTGACATAAAGCGAACCATATCAAAATCATGGATCGTCATATCAAGGAAGATACCGCCCGAAACCTTGATGTAGCTTACCGGCGGTGCGCCCGGATCACGGGAGCAGACCTTGAGGATATTGAGATCACCGATCTGTCCGCCCTCAACAGCCTTTCTTGCCGCCTTGAAATTGTGGTCAAAACGGCGATTGAAGCCTACCTGATACTTAACGTTGCTGTTCTCAAGAGCCTTCTTAACCTCAAGGATCTTGTTTACATCGTGGTCGATCGGCTTCTCGCAGAAGATGTGCTTTCCTGCGGCGATAGCCTCAAGTGAAATCGTTGAATGTGTGTCGGTTGACGAGCAGATAAGAACTGCCTGAATATCCTTGTCCTCAAGAATCTTGTGATAGTCAGTGTAGAACTCATTTACACCGAGTCCCTTTGCCCAATCCTTTGTTTCGTCCGTGAGGAACGGATCGGCAATAGCCTTGACCGTTGCGGACTTGACATATCTCATAATTGACTCGCAGTGTACCTTTCCGATACGGCCTGCGCCGATAATACCAACGTTAATCATAATTTAATACCTCTCCTGATTATATTGTGCCGTCCCATGTGGAAACTTCCGTCTTTTTCATTTCTTCCTCGTCAAACCAGCGTGTTGTTACACACTTGCTCTCGGTGAAGAAGCGGTATGCGTCCTTGCCGAGGCAATGGAGATCGCCGAAGAATGAATCCTTGTGACCTGAGAACGGGAAAAATCCGATGGGAACGGGAATGCCTACGTTTACGCCGACCATTCCGCCGTCGGTATGGCGGACAAACTCACGGGCATAGTAGCCGTTCTGAGTGAAGATAACCGAGCCGTTAGCATAGGGGTTAGAGTTCATAACGGCAAGACCTTCTTCAAAGCTCTTGACTCTCTTGATGCAGAGAACGGGGCCGAATACCTCGTCACGGCCGATCGTCATATCCTCGGTAACGTGATCGAAGATCGTCGGGCCTACAAAGAAGCCGTTTTCGTAGCCCTCAACAACGCAGTTTCTGCCGTCAAGGACAAGCTCTGCGCCCTCTGCAACGCCCTTGTCGATATCCGCAAGAACTTCCTTATAATGCTTTTCGTATGTAATGGGGCCGAGCTTTGAGGTCTTGTCATATGCAGGGCCGAGCTTGAGTCCCTTTGCCTGCTTAACAAGCTCTGCAACAAACTCGTCGGCGATGCTCTCCTCGACAACGCAGCAGCTCAGAGCCATGCATCTCTGACCTGCACAGCCGAATGCGGAGTTCATAACACCTGCCGCAGTTCTCTCGATCGGAGTGTCGGCAAGAACAAGAGCGTGGTTCTTCGCCTGGCAGAGACACTGAACTCTCTTGCCTGCGCTTGCCGCCTTTTCATAGATAAGCTTGCCCACGGGAGTTGAGCCGACAAAGGTGATACCCTTTACATCGGGGCTTTCGAGGATCGTGTTGATCTCGTTTCTTGAGCAGGTGACAACATTGATAACGCCGTCGGGAACTCCTGCTTCCTTATAAAGCTCGGCAATTCTCAGAGCCGTTCTCGGAGTGAGGCTTGCCGCCTTGAGTACCATTGTATTACCGCAGGCAATACAGGTCGGAGCCATCCAGCCGAACGGGATCATAGCCGGGAAATTTACGGGAACAATACCTGCAAAAACGCCCATCGGCTCACGGTACTTGACCGTGTCGAAGCCTCTTGAAGCGTCCATAACGCTCTCGCCCATCATAAGCGACGGAACCTGAGTTGCAAGCTCCGTGCCCTCCTTAGCCTTGAGAACATCACCCTCAGCCTCGGACCAGACCTTGCCGTTTTCCTCGGCAACGAGCATTGTAAGCTCGTCCATATGCTTTATGAGAAGATCACGGACATTGTAAAGCACCTGTGCCCTCTTGATTGCAGGAGTTGAGCTCCAGCCGGGGAAAGCCGCCTTAGCCGCCGCAATAGCACCGAGCACCTCGTCATTGGTACAGCAGGGAGCATAGCCTGTTGTCTCGCCCGTGCTCGGATTGACAAGGGTATAGTATTTGTCTGTCTTTGATTCAACGTACTCGCCGTTGACAAAGTATTTAAGTTTTTCTGCGGACATTATTACATCTCCTTAAACAAAAATCAAATTAAATTACAGTCCTGCTTTTTCTGCGATATAAGCTCTTGCAATCTTGGCATACTTGAACGGATTTGCAATAGCAGGATCCTGCTCGGCTTCTACAAGCATCCAGCCCTCGTAGCCTGCCTCGTCAAGAACGTCAAAAACGGGCTTGAAGTCGATCGCACCGTCACCGGGAACGGTGAAAGCACCCATACGAACGCCCTGAAGGAAGGACTTGTGCTCGTCCTTGACCTTCTGAACGATCTCGGGACGGATATCCTTGAGGTGAACGTGCTTTATTCTCTTTGCATACTTTTTGAGTACAGCCATATAGTCCTCGCCGCAGTATGCAAGATGACCTGTATCAAAGAGAAGGTAAACGGCTTCGGGATCACACATATCCATCATTCTGTCGATCTCCTCGGCAGTCTGAACAACAGTACCCATGTGGTGATGATATACAAGAGTAATGCCGTATTCCTTGGCAATGTTGCCGAGCTTTGAAAGACCGTCCGTGAACTTCTTCCATTCCTCGTCGTTCATAACATATTTCTTCTCAAATACGGGGGTGTCCATCTGTCCCTGAATACTGTAGCTCTGCTCGGAAGCTCCGATGCGCTTTGCACCGCAGCCCTTGAGGAACTCGCAGTTCTCTCTGAAATCCTTTTCAACCTCGTCAAAAGGCTTTGTAAGAATGAAAGACGAGAACCAGCGGTTTGCGATCTGAAGACCTCTGATATCAAGATACTCGTGCATACCCTCGACTGTCTTGGGATATTTGTTGCCAATCTCACAGCCCTCATAGCCTGCAAGAGCCATTTCGCTCACGCACTGCTCAAAGGTAATTTCACCGCCGAGATCGGGCATATCGTCATTAGTCCAGCCTATCGGCGCAATACCGAGTTTAATTTTTTTTGCGTCCATATAATACCTCTCCTTTAATACTTTTTAGCCTCGGAAAGCTTCTGCTTCCTCTCGGCATATGCTTCCTTGCCCTTTTCGGTACGGGGAATATCCGAACAGCCGACATTCCACCAGCCGCCGTAGCCGTCCGTCATGGACTTGGGAAGAACTTTTATGTCAATGAGCACAGGCTTTGTCTGCTTGAGCGAATCAAGTATCGCCGCCTCAAGCTCATCCATGGTCTTTGCCGTATATGTAACGTAGCCGTAGCCCCTTGCGCATGCGGCATAGTCGATATTCATAAACTCGCCCTCACGGATCGGCTTGTCACCGTCACGGTAACGTGACTCCGTGCAAAGGGCATTGATACCCTGTCCCATTTGCAGATTGTTGATACAGCCGAACGAAGCGTTGTCAAAGAGAAGAACGTTGATCTTCTTGCCCTCCTGCAAGGCGGTTATCATTTCAGAATGAAGCATATTGTAGCTTCCGTCACCCGTGAAAGCATATACCTCACGGTCGGGACAGGCAAGCTTTGATCCGAATGCGCCTGCGATCTCGTAACCCATGCAGGAATAACCGTACTCCATATTGTAGGAATAAAGCTCGTCTGTCGTCCACATTCTCTGCATACAGCCGGGAAGCGAGCCTGCCGCTCCGACTGCAACAGCGTCGGCAGGAATGAGCTTACGGATAAGCGCAAGAGCCGCCGTCTGAGTGATCACACCGCCTGTAGCCTTGACAAAGCCTTCAACTGCGTCAGGCATATGGTTGGGAATTTCGGGATTGTAGCCGTCGCCGTAAGCCGTTGAAGCAAGGCGGTTCATCTCGTCGTCCCAGCCTGCTTTCGCATCGGCGATCTCAGTCGTGTAGGACGATTTGTAGCCGTCAAGATACTTTTCGAGAGCAGTTACGCCCTCCTTGGCGTCGGCAACCATCTTGATACTGTCGAGCTTTCCGCCGTGGAAAGCACTTGCGTTTATCGTAACGACCTGAGCGTTGGCATAGAGCCACTTGGACGAGGTCGTGAAATCGGAAAACTTTGTTCCGATACCGATTATAAGATCGGCTTTTTCCGCAAGAGTGTTTGCACTCGAATTACCCGTTACGCCTATACCGCCGACATTGAGGTAATGGCTCGACTCAATGGCACTCTTGCCTGCCTGAGTTTCGGAGAACGGAATATTGTGCTTTTCGCAGAAAGCCTTGACCTGCTCCCCTGCAAAGGAATATCTTACGCCGCCGCCGACAATGACAAGCGGTTTTTTGCTCTTTTTGATCTCCTCGGCAACCGCCCTGACCTCATAGTCGCACGGAATCTGACGGGGAATGAAATGAACTCTCTTTCTGAAAAACTCAACGGGATATTCAAAGCTCTCGCCCTGAACATCCTGACACAGAGCGATCGCAACCGCACCCGTGTGTGCGGGATCGGTAAGCACTCTCATTGCGTTTGTCAGCGCAGTCATAACCATTTCGGGACGTGTAACACGGTCAAAGTAGCGTGTTACCGCCTTGAAAGCGTCGTTTGTCGTGCAGGTGCCGTCATGGAGCTGTTCGATCTGCTGCAAAACAGGATCGGGCTGACGGCTTGCAAAGGTGTCGCCCATAAAGAGGAGAAGCGGAATGTTGTTGACCGTAGCCGTAGCCGCCGCAGTAACCATATTCGCCGCACCGGGGCCTATCGAAGACATACAGGGTATTATTTTAAGTCTGTTGTTCATCTTTGCATATGCGGTCGCCGCCTGAGCCATACCCTGCTCGTTTCTGCCCTGCATAACCTTTATAGAATGTTCCGCCTGAGAGAGAGCCTCGCCCACGCCGAGAACACAGCCGTGACCGAACACGGCATAGAAATACTCGACGAACTTGCTTTCTTCAAGCTTTCCGTCCTGTTCAATGGCAACATACTGGTTATCAAGATATCTGACGATCGCCTCACCTGCGGTCAGTCTGACTGTTTTCATATTGATGACCTTCCTTTCACGGTTAATCAAGGGACAGCTTATGCCCTTGCAACCATTTCGCCGTACTTTTCTTTTTCTTCTTTAATAAATGCTCTGATCTCATCGACCGTCGGCATAAAGAGAGAACAGCCGTGGGCGGCAACAAGCATTGAAGCCGAAGCACTGCCAAGCTCAAGACAATCCATAATGTCAAGTCCCTCAAGAAGTCCGTAGATGAAAGCCGAGCCGTAACCGTCGCCGCCGCCGAAGGACTTGAACGCCTTTACAGGGAACGGCTTGATCGAATATTCACCGTCGGCGGTGTGGGCTGTTGAGCCTTCCTTGCCGTGCTTGATAATAACGATCTTGTTGCCCATGCTCATCCAATGAGCCGCAGTCTCCCTGTCTGTTCTGCCGGGAGCGGAGATAGCCTCGGTGAGGTCAAATTCCTCTCTTGAGCCCATAACCATATCGCTGTTTGAAGCGACTATTGAATAATATATTGCGATCTCGTCCGCATTCTTCCAGTTGTACGGACGGTAGTCGATATCGAAGATAATTTTTGTGCCGACCTTCTTGGCAAGGTACATTGCCTTGAGGCAGGCCTCTCTTGACGGGCTTTGAGAAAGAGCCGTTCCGCTGATGAGAATAGCCTTTGCGCTCTTTATGTAGTCCTCGTCAACATCGTCGGGGTGAAGCATAAGATCGGCAATTCCGTCACGGTACATCAGGATACTGCTCTCATTCTCGGACTTGATCTCCGTAAAGGTAAGTCCGAGCTTTTCGCCGCCCTTGGTGCGTGTTACATGGGAAATATCTATTCCTTCGCCGGCAAAGAAGTTCTCAACATATGTGCCGAACTGGTCATCGGAAACCTTGCCGATAAATCCGACCTTCTTGCCCAGACGTGCAAGACCGACGGCAATGTTTGCAGGAGAACCGCCGACATATTTTTTGTAATTTTCACACTTGTCAAGAGTGTTGTAATAATCCGTCGGGTTGAAGTCGATCGCAACTCTGCCGATCGGGATCAGGTCAAGCTCTCTTGACTCGTCAAAATCAATATATTTCATATGAATACCTCCATAAAAATTAACCTATGTGAATACCTCTTGCCTCTCTCTTTTCGGCAAGCTCAACGGTGATCTTCTCCATCTTATCACCTACAAGGTCATATCCCTTGAGCGGAAGTATGCTGAGAATAAGGCTGATTCCCGGCACAACGGAGACGAGGGAGAACATAGCGTATCTCATTGTCACGGAAAGATCCGTTGCGGCAATAACAGCGGTCTTCTCAAGCATCTGAGCAGGATCAAGACCGATTACAATGTACATAACGATAATACCTGCCGTTGCAAGCGCATTGCCGAGCTTGTTGACAAAGCCCTGACAAGCCGAGCCGAGACCGGTCTCTCTGTAGCCTGTTTCCCACTCCATATAATCGAGGCTGTCTGCAATCATCGCATAGGAAGCAACGTTGAGAACGCCGAGAGGAATTGCGGAAATAATAAAGAACGGAATACAGATGAAAAAGCTGAGTTTTCCCAAAACAACAAAGTAACCGATAACCGAAGTGAGAATACTTGCGGCAAATCCGAACAAGCTCGTTGTGACAACAATCTGCTTGTAATTGAATTTCTTGATAAGAGCCGGCATAAACAGCATTGCACCGAACATGCCTACTGCCGAGCAAACGGAAAGAAGCGTGCTTACGGTTGAAATGCTTCCGGATATAGCCTTGGAACGCTCTGCGGCATTCATAAGGCTGAGATCTCCGCCGATATAAACGGCATAACGCGCAACGTGAACCGAAGCCGCCTGAAGCATATATCTGCCCGAGCTGAGAACACCCATGAGTACAACGAGCATAAGCGGCTTGCACTTAAAGATTCTTGAAAGCTGAGACTGCTCGCCCTTAACTCGCTTTTTATCGGGAATAACAACACGTTCTTTAACGTGCGGATATGCGCTGATGAACAGAAGCACTCCGATAACAGCGGCAAAAACAGCGATAAGGATATATTTCATTTTGTCGTAGTTCAATGCGCCTGTCGCCGTATCGACCTCGGTAAAGTTGCGGAAAAACTTCTGAACAAGTCCGTTGTCCGAGGTTTCCATCTTAGCACACATTACCGGAAGGGCAAAGCCTGAAACAAGGTAGAGCGCCATCGGCAGGGCAGTTCCGACTCCGTTAAAGGTTCTTGCGACGGAGATGAGATTACCTCTCTCATTCGGATTGGGAGTCATAACATTCGGCAAGCTCCAGAAAGGAACATCTGCGGCAGTATAGATCATTCCCCATATTACGTAGACAAAAGCCGAATAAATCATAAGACCTTTTTTGTCAAGATCGGGACAGTAGAACATAAGGAATGTAAGCAGAGCTATCGGAACAGCCATAAACACAATGTACGGCTTCATCTTGCCCCAACGTGTTGTGTGACGGTCAACAATCATTCCCATAAGCGGATCGTTGATAGCGTCCCAGACCCTCGCCAAAAGCATGAGCAAAAGGATGAAAACGAGGGGCAGCTTCATAACATTTGTGTAAAAGTCCGAAATATATGAGGACATTACACTGTAAATCATACCCTGTCCGAGACCTGCAAGGCAGAACATACGAAACTCTTTGGTTTCGACATATTTTTCCTGCATCACTTCGCTGTGAGGCGTTTTTGACGCAGATTTCTTTGAGACCTTTGCCATATCAAAACTCCTTGATTTCAATTTGACAGAAATACAATCTCTGTTTTTGCTATTTTAACATATATAGCCTCGGCTTGCAATATAAAATATTAAAATTATACATAAATTTTACCAAAAAATGATTTAAAAACATTTTTTGCCCACAAGGTAAATTTACATCAAATCGGGACAAATAAACAACGGATTTTAAACGCCGAAAACCACTTCGCCGAACGGTGCTTTTGCAGAAAAACAGGCTCATGCGAATACCGTTTCGCACAAGCCTGTCAGCCTATTTATTGTTGTTTGCGCCCGGTAATTATTTCATCAGAACTTAAAGTTTGTGAAATCAACCGTAGTCTTTGCGTCGCCCGAAGCGCCTGCAATCTTAACAACAGTATACTTTACATTTGTAAGATTAACGTGCCAATCATAGTCAACATGAAGTGAAACAAGGTTGCCTGTCTTGGAGTTGACTGTTGCCGTGATCTTGATATTCTTGTTGTCCTCTGCAACGGATTCAACGGAAGCACCCTCGGCGTTGTTAAGTCCGACATAGATGTTGCCTGCGTTCTTGTAGTCGAAGGCCTTCTTGTCGCCGACACCGGAATAAAGTCCCGTTCTTCCGAGAGCTGTTGTATCGCTCTTGCTTGAAGCGTTTGCCTTGCTTGAGCCGTTCTTGAGAGTTATGTTGATAACATAGTTGTCACCGTTCTGAGTGCAGGTTGCAGCACTGAGATCGTCAGCCGTAAGAGAAGCCTTGGAGATCTCGCCGACCTTGCCCTTTGTGTTTGTAACATTGGTTGTACCTACTCCGAGGAAGTCGTTAACGGTGTCAACAACGATCTGCATCTTCAGAAGTGCGCCGCCGTCAAGGTTGCTGAGGGTTGTAACTCTCTTCTTGGCGAAGCCTGCCTTTGAATTAACAGCCTTATTGACCGCAGCATTGTAATACGCAGCGATGTCAGCCTTTGATGAGGGAACGGATGAAGCCGCATTTGTTTTGTTGCCGCTTGAGCTTGTACCGCTGTTTGAGCTTGTACCGCTGTTTGAGCTTGTGCCGCTGTTTGAGGGATCCTCGGCAGTTGTTGCACCCGGATCTGCGGAAGGATCTGCAGAGGGATCAACCGACGGATCTGCGGAAGGATCTACCGAAGGATCGGCAGAGGGATCAACCGACGGATCTGCAGAGGGATCGCCCGATGTGCTTGATGAATTTGCCGCAGCAGCCTTTGCCGCCTCGACCTTGGCTGTGCTTATTTTGCCGATGCTTACTACGGAGGTTACCGCAACAGCAACAACGCAAAGCAATGCAGTCACGCACTGAATAATTGTCTGTTTCATTGTCACCTACTCCAATTCTTTGTTTTCTTAATTGTCGGAAAGACAAAAGCATTATATCATATGATTATCCTAAAATCCAGTATATTTATACACTTTTTTAAATTTTTTTATTTTATTGGCAAAAATTCATATCTTATTAATGGATTTTTTCTTATCGGTATGGTATAATACCGTTCGGTGTATTATACGGAGGTGTGTTTTTTGAGTAAAAAATTTATTTCGTGGAACGTAAACGGCATAAGAGCCTGTATGACAAAAGGCTTTATGGACGTTTTCAAGGCGCTTGACGCCGATATATTCTGCCTTCAGGAAACAAAGATGCAGGAGGGACAGCTCGTTCTTGAGCTTGACGGTTATCATCAGTACTGGAATTACGCCGAAAAAAAGGGCTATTCGGGAACTGCAATATTTACCAAAGATGAGCCGCTGAACGTGACCTACGGTCTCGGCATCGACGAGCTTGACACCGAGGGCAGACTCATTACCCTTGAGTTTGAAGATTTATACTTCATCACCGAGTATGTTCCCAACGCACAGGACGGCTTGAAGCGGATAGATCACAGAATGAAGTGGGAGGACGCTTTCCGTGAATATGTCTGTGAGCTTCAGAAGAAAAAGCCTGTTGTGTTCTGCGGCGATCTCAATGTCGCACACAATGAAATCGACCTGAAAAACCCCAAAACCAACCGAGGAAACGCCGGCTTTTCCGACGAGGAGAGAGGAAAATTCGGCGAGCTTCTCGACGCAGGCTTTACCGATACCTTCCGTTACTTCTATCCCGACCTTGAGAACGCCTACAGCTGGTGGTCATACCGCTTTAAGGCAAGGGAAAAGAACGTCGGCTGGCGTATAGACTACTTCTGCGTTTCAAAAGTCCTTGAGCCGAGGCTTGAAAGTGCAAAAATACATACCGAAATCTACGGCTCGGATCACTGTCCGGTCGAGCTTGTAATCAAATAAGAGGGAATTGTAATGTCAAAGAAGAATAAAACCGTTATAATAATTCTTTCCGCAGTTCTGGCAGTTTGCCTTGTTTTCACGGGACTGACCTTCAGCGACAGCTTCAAGGGCAAGCTTTTCGGCGGAATGGACACGGAAAGCGGAGCGGCTTTTTCCACGGTTAAGGAATATGAATTCAAAACCGACTATCCGCTCGTTAAAACTCAGCTTGAAAATGTTTTTTACGAGCCTGATCCCGACGGTACAATTAAATACTACAAGTACCGTGACGGGGAATTTCACGAGATGAGCGGTGTGAAGACACAGAAAGTGACCGTCACCTGCAGTTATCAGGAGGTGCCGTTCACCCTGTATTTTCTTGACGACACCGACGTCGGCACGATCTGCTACGGTCTGTTCAATTCAAAGCAGGACACCAAGGTCAAGACCTTTTCATACATTCTGGCAAGGGTTATCGACTGTCCGAAATCTTTCAAGGACACCGCAAGAACGCAGTACGTTATGCTCCTTGACATGGACGCCGAGGATGCCTATAAGGAGAACAAGACCTATTCGGACATCTACTCCTTTGACAGAAAGTCGGGAACGGCAACTCTGATCGTTTCCTCAAGAGACCGCACGGTACAGGAGGACGCAACCCAGAGCGAAACATGGACGGTATTTACCGACGCTTCCGTCAACAATATGAGTAAGTTCGACTGGTTTGCCTCCACAAGATATCACGACACAAACGCCGAAAAGCTCCTCTACGACTTTATGTCGGTCGAAAGCTCAAGAAGCGTCAGAAAATCGTCTTCAACTGTATTCACAAATTCACCGAGCTATGATATCTGGGAAAAGGACGGAAGTGTTTACTGCTTTGCAGATTCCGAGGACGGCTTCAATCTCGTCAAGGACGGCAAGAAGGATTCTCCGCTCAAAAAGTTCAGCGGAAGCTTCTCCGACTATTTAGTCGGCAGTCACTTCATTTTTGATCCGTCGGCAATGGAATTCACCGATGTTTATACCGGTGAAACAAAATCGGTCAAGAAGGCCCGTTTTGAGTCACTTTCCGGATTTATCGCCTCCCCCGGCGGTCAGAACTTCATCGTTTTCTGCGGCGGAAGTAAACAGGCGATGATAATCTACAAGACTGAGGAGGACGAAGCGACCATAGTTTCCGACTCGGATATTTTCAACAGCGGAATTTGCAATTACTGCTTTATCAACAATAATACCGTTCTTGTATCAAACTACGCTGAGGACGGTACGGCTCTCAACCGTATCGTTAAAATATAAATCGGAGGGAAGAAAATGTCAAAAAGAGAGGATTACATTTCCTGGGACGAATACTTCATGGGCGTGGCTCTGCTCGCCGCAAAGAGAAGCAAGGATCCCAACACGCAGGTCGGTGCCTGCATAGTAAACGAAAATAAAAAGATAATGTCCGTCGGCTACAACGGATTTCCCTTGGGCTGCAGCGACGACGATTTCCCGTGGGACAGGAGCGCAGACAGCGACTACGACACCAAATACCCCTATGTCTGCCATGCCGAGCTGAACGCAATACTCAACAACGCAGGTGCTCCCCTGAGCGGCTGCAGCGTTTACGTTGCCCTTTTCCCCTGTAACGAGTGCGCCAAGGCGATTATCCAATGCGGAATCAAGAAGGTATTCTACCTCTCCGACAAATACAACGGCACAAGCGG
>JAXJRE010000012.1:0-24648 GCA_036310785.1 Acutalibacteraceae bacterium | reverse complement strand
CTCCTGCCTCCGAAGCGAGAAATGCGCTTTTCTGTACGATCATTTCATTGGACGGGCTGATTTCAATCGCCTTTACCGTTCCGGGAAAGCTGGAGCCGAAAGTAATCATTCCGTTTCCGTTTGCAGTATATATGTTCTGAAACATACTTTCTCCGGAAAATGCCTTTGAAAACATTCTGCCGAGTCCGCCGCCCTGAGTGCTCATTTGAATGTTCGGACTCATCCAAACCATCGAGCCTTTTTCGGTTATCATCTTTTCGCCGTTTTCAAGCTGACAGACAACAACGGGAAAGGTGCCGCCTTTTATGTCATATATCATTGTGATATCCTCCCTGTTGTGCCGAATCAGTAAGTGAATGTTGCGTCAAGCGTATATCTGCCCGAGCCCTTGCCCTCAATCTTGGTGAAAAGTCCGTATTCCGCCTTTGCGGCGATATTGAGATCCATTGTGTGATTGAGAGAGGTGATGTTTCCGTCCTTGTCAAGCTCTGCGGTGATGACCGTTCCGACATATTCAAGGCTTGAAGATGTGACTTTTACATTGTTCTTTGCAGCCTGCTCGGCAATTCCCGTGAGGGGAAGTGAAGCCTGAGTGTTGTATTTGGGAGCGGTCTTATAGTCAACCGTTTCCTTGACAAGAGTAATTGTAATCTTGTAGCCGTTCTCGGTTTCCTCAACCTTTGCATCCTTTGCGCCGTCAGCCTCAAGAGCCGTAGGAACAAGGAACTTCTGAGCCTCGGTCGGGTTGGAGTTAAAGGTCTTTGTTTCTTCTGTCGGAACAGCCAGCTTTTCAATAAGAGAGTTTGCCGTGCCTAACAATGAGCTTGGTTTAAGCTCTGTAAGGTTAACCTTAACATCGGTCTTTTTATTGATAGTAACATTTTCGCTTGCATATGCCTTTTTCAGAGCGTCGTTGTAAATATTGACGATTTCCGCCTTGTCGTAATCGGCAGGTGTGTCCTCGTCCACATATTCCGTCTTTTCTGCAAGACCAACGCTGACCTTGAGCACCTGAAGCGCATCTGACGAATTGATGTTTCCGTCTGCGTTGAGGTCGGCTTTTTTGAGATTGATTGTAACGTCGGGATTGCCAACTGAATATGTAAGAATAGCGAGAGCGTCCGAGGAGTTTACCTCTCCGTCGTCGTTGACATCGCCCATATAGTCGGTTGCGAATGATACCGCCGCCGCAGAAGCCGCTATTGCCGCCGCCGCTGCGATTGAAATTCCCGCCTTAATAAACCTGTTCATTTGATTTCCTCCTTTAGTTGGTTGTAGGAATATCTACTTTAATATAGCCCTTGAGGCTGAACCATGATGAGTCCACTCCGGCTTTGAAATCCTGAATAACCATAGCGGATTCTCTTGCTGTTCCGGGATTATCCACGACCTTAACCCACTTTCCGTTGAGGAAGTAGTAGTCGCTGACTAAGCCGTCGGAATCCTTATAAGTATCAACTGTGCAGGTCTTGCCGTCGACTGTTACATAGCGTGATCCGGTGTAGGTCAATCCTGCTCCGCTACCTATGTTGCCGAAATCAATATCGCCGGCCTGATCCTCGGGAACCTCGGAGTATACCCTTAAATCAGGGAAAACCACATATACCTTGCCGTCAAGTATCAACATTCTGGCCTTGATATTTTCGATTGTCATTTCGGCGCACATATTTTTGCCGTTTATCATGATTGTTGTGGGTGTGGGAACTCCGTCAACATCAACAACGGTCGAAAAAGTATATTTTCCGCTCTTAAATACAGGGTCAATAATCTCAGGCTTTAAGTCAACGTTCGTAGGACCTGTGTATGAACCTACGGAAATCGTAAGAACAATAAGAGCGTCTGCGGAATTGATGTTGCCGTCACAGTTGACATCTGCGGCGACGGTATTTATTGCTTCAATAGCTCCGACGGAATACCTGAGAATATTCAGAGCGTCGGCAGAGTTTGCGGTTTTGTCACCGTTTACATCTCCGAGAACTCTTGCCGAAGCGGAAATTGCAAAGACCGAAACGGCAAGTATGGCTGAAATTAGAATTGAAAGTAGTTTTTTCATACATATTTTCCTTTCTGTATATGTTTACTACTGATTTTATCAGCATTTTGTTAAATAATCAATAGCAATTTTTTAACAAATAATGTTATAAGGATTTTTTGTTGTGTTTTCAAACTGAAAACTCTGCCGTCAAAGGCTCGGACTGTACGCCCCATGCAGTTTCCGCCGTAACATAAACGGTGTAGTCGCCCTTGCTGAGTCTGCCGAGCTTGAGCTTTTCGCCCGTTTCAACGGTTGCCGAATAATACTCAGGCATAATCCATTCGGATTTAACGGTTTCGCCGTTTGAGCTCACAACCTTAACTCTGTAAAGGCAGATCGGATCGGCGCTTACGGACTGAGCCGCATCAAACTTAACCGTTACATTTCTTGCAAACCTTGATACAGTGAGCTTTGCATCGTTGCCGAAAATCGGAGCGGAGGATCTTTCTGCCTGCTTTTCGGGCGTGTATTCACGGTTCTGCGGATTTGCGGGATTTGCAAGAATATACTCACAAAGCACCTTTTCTTCAATAAGGTCAATACCTCTCAGGCGCATATTGCTGTCCTTGTCAAGCTCAACTATCCAGAACTGCGCCTCGTCTCTGTACCCGTCGGGGTGGTAAGTTCTGAGATCATCAACGGTAAACTCCAAATATGACAGCGAGCCTGTGCCGATAGCCGTGAAGCTGCCCTGCCATATCGAACGGGGATCGTTGACCGGATAATGGGAGTGTCCCGAAAAATCGACTATCTGAGGATACTGCTCAAGAATATCCGTAAAGAAATCCATTCCCCAGCCCTCAAAATCGGAGCTGCCGTAAACCGTGTTGGTAACATGCTCGTGGTGTGAGACGAAGATCGGCTTGCCGGGATCGTCTGCGACAGCCTCGTCAAGCTGAGCTTTCAGCCAGACTCTCTGAGCCTCCGTGTAATTGACGCCCTCAACATCGGATGTGGAGATGCCGATGAAATGATAGCCGTTGACAACCTTGTGATAATCGGTTTCCTTATTCATAAGCTCTGAGAAATAGGCGACTGTTCCCTTGCCCATATTTCTGAAATCGTGGTTGTTGGCTATTATCGGAAGAAGCTCGGTTTCATTGCTGAGATATCTGTCAATAACCGATTTGAATCCGCTGAACTGACCGACCGTTCCGTCGTTGGTGATGTCGCCGTTGATCACAAAAGCGTCAAGCTTATTGTATTCGCTGTCCTCGTCTGCAATGGCATATGCGAGCTTGAGCGTTTTTTCAAGGCGATAGTTTGCCTTGTCTGCCGCTGTCTTAAAGTGTGAGTCGCTGCAGGCGACAAATCTGATGACGGGAGTGAAGTCGGATTTATCCTCGGGCGCTTCAACGCTGACAAGCCAGCCTGTCAGAGCCATAATTACAGTGGCGACAGAAACGACAAATGAAGTAATTTTGCTTACCATATTATTATTTCCTCCGTATAGAATTATTTAAGATCGTAGATGCTGTCCTTTTTGGGCTTTCTGTTTTTATATTTTCCGCAGGTGAAGTCGGGAATTTCAACCGCCGCACCGCCGTTTTGCAACGAAATCTCGCTCAGCGGAGTAATGCTCATCCATGCCGCCGCATCATAAACGTCAATCGGCGGAAGCGTGCCGTTCTTAACGGAAACGATCCATGCTCTGATTACGTGCCAGTCCATTCCGCCGTGACCTGCATCAAGCATTTCCTTTGTTGTGTCCTGCCAGAGGGGGTGGCTGTATTTTCTTTCGAATTTCTTTGCACGTCCCCAGAATTTCTTTTGGTTCCACTCGTTTTTATGATACTGCTTTTTATCAAGATAGACCATATCGCCGTCCTCCTGATACAAGCCCTTTGTACCTCTGACGGTGAAGCCTCTGCTGTAAAAACGGGGGAGACAGGTGTCGAGAGTAAGCTCGATAAGCTCGCCTCTTTCGGTAGTGATAAAGCTCTTTACGATATCCGCCTGAGCAAATTCGGCGTTGCCGAGAGTTGGTCTGAGATCCTTTTGCTGGCGAACATAATCCTTCATTCCGACCGATTTACTGCAAACCGAAGAGACCGAGAGCATTCTGTTGCCCCTGTTGATTCCGAGAATCATTGCAATGGGACCCAGCTCGTGGGTAGGATAGTTTTCACAGTTTCTGTTAAGATAATTGCGGAGTCTGTAATGGCGGTTCTTTTCGCCGTATGCGACTTCTCCTCTCAGGTCGTGGGCATACTGACCTGAACAGAAAACGAGGTCTCCGAAAACGCCGTCCCTCGCCATATTGAGCACCATCATTTCACGCTCGCCGTAACAGCAGTTTTCCATCATCATTGTCCAGACGCCGGTTTCCTCGTATGTCTTTACAAGCTCCCAGCACTCATCAAGCGTGTAAGCGCCGCCGACCTCCATTGCCGCAGGAATACCTTTTTTCATCGCTTCGATTGCGATTTTTACGTGACATTCCCAGTCCGTCGCTATGTATACGGAGTCAATGCCGGGCATATTGAGCACTTCGTTGAAGTCCGTTGTACCCATCGGAGCAGGTCTGCCTTTTTCGACAAGCTTTTTAACGGTGTTGTCAACTCTGTCCTGATACTTATCACATACCGCAAGGATATTGATATCCTCCATCATTGCCATAACGCCGATCATGCCCGAACCTCTGCCGCCGAGACCGATGACGCCAACATTTACCGAATTTTTCATAAATGCACCTCGTTCCTTGTTTTTTAACTTGTACCAATGATGCCATTATACCATATCAGACTTTTTTTTCAACCTTTAAAATAAAGATAGCATACATATTTATTCTTCTGACGAGTGTATATATATTAATGTATACAGGAAATGGCTGCTTGAATCTGTAAATGACTTTATTTTTGCAATATTGCAATAAAAACTACATTTTACGATCTTATTTTTTGTGAGCATTATTGTTTTTAAATAAAAATGTTTTAAAATTTTGTCTAATTTGTAAAACCTAAATTTCGAAAAACCTATTTACAAATCTGTGTTTATCTGATAATATTATTATAAACCAAACTGGATTGGTGGATTTTGGCGATCCTATTTCAGTTTTTCTCCGGCCGTAGGTCGGAAATTTAACGGAGGTGTTTTAGGTGAAACAATCCAAACGACTGTTGTGCGTTCTTATCGCCATGGTAATGATGCTTTCATGCTTTACCGTGGGTGTAAGCGCATACAAAACAAGTTACAGTACCTGTGAATACAGTAGTGTATATAAACCTGTATTCACAAAAGAGCAGGCGGGCTCCGCCTTGCTCGACTACCTTGATGACGGAGTCTTTGCGGGACTGGATGTCAATTTCGACTTGAATGCATTGAGTCTTCATATTCACATCTATTCTCTCGACTCGCTCTTTGACTCGATCAAGGATATCGTCAATCATACTCTTTATAAGACGTTTAACTTCGGCGATATTGAGAAAATGAACTTCAGCGTTCCGAAGAATTCCGATATCAGACGTACTTCAAAAAATATGTCCGATCTTCAGGTATTCGGCTATCTACTTCAGTTCCTGCAGCAGAACGCAAGCCCTCTCTATAAGCTTGCGGATAACAGCCTTGATCTCGGTATCATCGACAACTTCTTTGATATGAGAGAAAAGGTGCCGATGCTTAACGACCTTCACGGTTACATAAACGAGATGGTTTATAAGGCATTGTTTGATCCTAACGGAGTAGGCTTCGAGGTCGGCGGATATTATGATAATCTCGATAATATGCTCAATGATTTCCTCAACAACCGTCTGATTAAGTTTGTCGGCGATATGCTTGCTAAGTCTGACGGCACAAATGCCTTTGCAGATTTCCTCGGTATTGCAACGAATGAAGACGGCACGCTGAAAGATTATATTGCGCTTGTTGATCTTCTCCCGTCATTGAAAACATCAATCGGCAATTACGTTGATATTACGGCGGTAGGTACTTATGATCTCGTCGAGAGCATTTTTGACGCACTCATTGATGATATCGTTGTTAAGTTTGCCGGTGAGCTTATCCTCGACGCATTGAAGATTGATCCCGAGGATACAACGGCCGACACATCCTACATCAATATCGCAATCAGTCTTTTCGTTACCAACGAATCTATGGGTCTTCCCGAGGATGCAGCTCAGGAAGAAATGATCGCCAAATTCCTTGAGTCTCAGGGCGTCGAAAATCCGACCGCTCCTAAGCCGATAGATAAAGTTAACGTTACTCTCAAGTATATCCTTAAAGAAGGACTTACCCAGTACATCTACTTCCAGGATGACGGAAACGGCGGTAAGTACCTCACTCTTGAGCCGACCTTTGTTTCTAAGCTTGCCGATTATGTCAAGACCTTGCTTCCAATTATCGGTTCGTTCTGGAAGGATGCTCCGGAGCTCTCAAACGAGGATTTGGATGCTCTTGACACTATGAACGACGAGCAGACCTTTGCTTTCCTCTTGAAGTTCCTTCTTGAAGCACTTGTTGAGGGCGTTGAATTCTCAGACAACTGCGACTCTATCAGAGAGCTTGCAACATTCACACTTTTGGATGTTCTCAAGGATCTCTATCCTGACGTTGAGTTGGAGGATCTTATGGCTCCGAAGGATGAGAACGGCAACTATATCGGTTCTCAGTACAATCCCAGCACAGATTGGAGCCTTGACCTTGCCGCAGCTTTGATCGACTATTATCTTGTCGGCGAGTTCGGTATGCAAACCGTTAACGAGGATCCAACCCAGATCAAATTTGACGCAGAGCTAAACGCAGCGTTTGACTTCTTCCTTACAAAGTATGCAAAGCTCTTTAACCTCGGCTCTTATGCAAACAGCACAGACGTCTGGGCAAAGGCTTACTACTCTGTAAATCAGGTTATTCCTCTTACCAACATTTGCTACGGCGTAGAGAACAGTAAGGACGGTCTCAGAGAGATCGTTATGGATAAGCTTATCAATCCTATCCTTGACTTTGATATCAACACTGTTCTTTCACTTATCGGACGCCGTGCTTCAACACCGACTCTGACAGCTTCACTTGATAAGCCGCTTACTCAGATCGTTACGAACCTTCTTGCAAGACTTATCAACGGTGTATTCCAGCTTCCTCATTACGAGACAGCAGGCACTACGGATAATGCAACTCAGCTTGCTCTTATCATTCCGTACAGCTACACAAAGCTCGATCAGATCACAACAAACATCAACACCGACGGTGCAAACAACGGCACAGGTCTGAAGAACACAGTTAAGATGCTCCTTTCCTACCTGACCAACATCACAGGTGCAGGTTCGCTTTGCGACACTTCTCTTGATCTTATTGCCGAGCTTATCGGTATAATTGATGTAGATACCTATGATTACGTTACGGTTGATTACAACACAAATCATCCGGTCGGAGAAACATACAGTATCAGCGAACTCAGAACGATTTATGACGAGCTTGCTCTTACGGGCAATGACGGACTTCAGTATTACGACGACAATTACGAGTATTTCCACATGGTAGACTTTGCTCCGTGGGCATACCTGTCATTCAAGTCAACCCTCGGCAAGGCAGGCGGACTGCTCAGCCAGTATGACGCTGCCAAGGAGGGCAACGGAGAGTTTCCGACTCGTTCCGACATCACGTTCTACTGCTACTCGCTGAGAGTTTATAAGGATCTCCTTCTCGGAAATCAGACCTACAAGTCAACCTACCAGCTCAACAAGGTTCTTGCTCCTCTCGGTACGGTTCAGTATTCCGATAACCTCAACGCTGACGGTACAAAGAAATATACCGACAGAACATGGAACGCTTATTGGAACGCTTACCAGTTTGCCATTAAGGTAATGAATGAGTATCAGCAGCATGTAAATGCCGGTACAATCATGGACTACAGACAGTCCAAGATCAATACGGCAAGAAGACAGCTTTCAAAGACTTACAACGCGCTCAAGGATTATATAGGTCTTGCGGATTATACACAGCTTGACGGTCAGATCGACCGTGTTGCAAACCTCTTCCCACCGAGCCGCTACACCTCAGAATCTGTTCAGACTGTTGTTGATGCATACAAGGAGGCTCGTACTCTTGACCGTGACTACGATCAGGACAGCCAGAAGCTTGTAGATAATTTCTACAAGAGACTTTACAATGCGATTGAAAAGCTTGTTTCAATTCCGTCCATCGAGTTCTATAACTACGGTGACAACACCTATAATCAGAACATTGATGAGCGTTACAACTACGCTATCGGTTTCGATGAGACATTCTGGACAGAGCTTGACCAGTCCGATTTCGGCGGACTTGACGGCTTCCAGGATTACTTCGCAAGCTACTACGGCTATTCCGGAGACGGTGATATCAGACTTTCTCCGACGAAGCACGGCGCAGGAACAGGCTCAAAGCTTCAGATCGTTGAAGACCCGTTCGGCGAGGCTATTCTCAAGAATGAATACACCCTTGTAATGTTCGGCGATGTCAACGGCGACGGTAAGATTGACGGACAGGATGCGGTTGTACTCAAGGCATATGCTTCGCTTATGCTTGATCCTGAGCTCACCGCAGCATACATCACTTATGCCGGAGACCTCAACTTTGACGGCAATATCGGTAACTCCGATGTTAAGTCGGTTGAAAATGCCGGTGTAGGCAGAGAGAAGATCAATCAGGCTCCGTCACAGTGCATCGGAAAGTATGTTTCCTTCGTGGATCTTGCAAACGGTGTAACTGCATAATTCAATCAAACCATAATAATATGGGGCTGCTGTTAAAACGGCAGCCCCGTTTTTTTGGAGGAAAAGATGAAGCACACTGCTGTTATAAAAACAAGACCGATCAGATCGGGCAAATTTTCAACGCCGGATGGTGCGCTCTGCGGAAACGGCGATATCGGTGTCATACTCGGCGATCAGAAAAACGGAATGTCGTGCCATATCAGCAAGGCGGATTTTTGGCTTGCTAACGAGAAAGATTTTGCCTACGGCGGAATCAAGCCTGTGGGCACTCTGAATTTTGATATTCCTTTTGAGCTGTACGAAAATTACTATGTCGAGCAGCGCATGGACGAGGGTGAATTGTTCTGCCGTTTCTCTGACGGAAACAGATCTTTTGAGGTTATGATTTTTGTTAGCCATAACTCACGAACAGCTTTTTTTGAACTTGTCTGTTCCGATGAAAACGATATTTCCGAGCCGAGATTTATCCCGTCGGACTTAGAATACGGAAGACTTGAAGAAACGGAAGACGACGGAATAAAGTATTACACAAGGTCTTTTTCGGGTGACGAATTACATTTTGAAACCCGTCTCACCACCGCCGTAAAGTCGATCAGAATGAATAACAGGATTATCAGCGCCGTTTCGCTTGATTCAAATTTTGACAGCGGAAACGATGCGGAAAAGCTGAATAGGCTTTCGGAAGAATTATTTGAAAAAGAGAAAAGAGAAAACAGAAATTGGTGGAAAGCTTTCTATGAAAAATCGAGCTTTAAATGCTCCGACAGCTTTCTTGAAATGAACTGGTACGCTTCACAGTATATGCTTGCGGTCTGTTCGCTGAACAGAGATTTCCCTCCGGGATTGTACGGCAATTTTATCACGACGGACAAAATAAACTGGAAAGGCGACTATCATCTGAATTATAACTATCAAGGCTCGTTTTACGGAGCGTGTTCCTCAAATCACGTTGAACTGACGGATTGCTATGCCGCTCCGCTTTTGGAGCTTCGGCAGAGAGGAAAAGAGTATTCCGAAGATTTTCTCGGTCAGCAGGGCGTTTTTTATCCCGTCGCAATAGGGCCAAAGGGTATGATTACGGAAAAAAGCGACAAGGGCTGGGAGCGGTTGTTTCTCGGTCAGCGGAGCAATGCCGTTCATTCGGCGGATATTATGATAATGCGTTGGTATGCAACCTACGATAAGGACTATGCACGGAATATCGCATATCCGTTCTTTCTCGATATTGCGGATTTCTGGGAGGGTTATCTTGTCAGGCGAGACGGAGTATATAATGTTGTTCGCGACTCGATCCACGAGATCCCGTATTACCGTGATGATTTTGATCCCGAAAAGTACAAAAAGCAAATCAACGAGGAAAACAATCTGCTTACCCTCGGCTTGCTGAAAATGTTTTTCAAATGTATTATAGATATATCTGCGGAGCTTGAAGTTGACGGCGACCGCAGAGAAAAATGGAGGGAAATCGTTGAAAATCTTCACGATTATCCGACTTTCAGGAAAAAGGGTAAAAAGGTTTTCAGATATACCTCAAAGGGAACGGCTTGGAATAACGGCAATACTCTTTGTATTCAGCATATCTATCCCTGCTCTCAGATCGGTTTAGGCTCGAACCCCAAGCTGCTGAAAATCGCCAAAAACACCTTCTTCACAAACAACAGATGGAATGACGACAACGGAGGCTGCTCCTATTTCCCGTGCTCTGCCAGAATAGGGGTAAAGCCCGGGCTTATCATAAAAAAGCTGAAACAGAATTTCAAAAAATTTCAGCTTCCGAATATGCTGCTTCTGCACGAGGGCGGATGCCTTGAAAACAGCAGTATTGCCTGCACAACTCTTAACGAAATGGTGATGCAAAGCTATGACGGAACGCTCAGAATTTTCCCTGTATGGGACAGACGGATAGACTGCTCGTTTGAAAATCTCAGGGCGGACGGAGCTTTTCTTGTTTCGGCGTCAATGCGAAACGGAAAAACAGAAAAGGTAAAAATATTCAGCGAAAAGGGCAGACAGCTTAAAATCAAAAACCCTTTCAGCCGTTCAGAGATAACCTGCGGAACGGACAGCTTTATTTCGGAAAATGAGGACATTGAAATCGACACGCAGGTCGGTGTGACGGTGCTGATTGTTGAAAATTGAACAAATAATTTCGACAGTACACTTTTTATTATTTAATATGGCAAACTTGTTGACGAAATATAAAAGCTGTGATAAAATGACTATGGATATATTTGAGTAAATTTATTTTTACTCTTTATACGAATTGTCTAACGAAAGCAATTAAGGTGGTGCTTGTGATGAGTCTCAAACGAAAAATCATTAGTATATTGATAGTGATTGCCTTGGTTCTGTCATCAATCCCCCTGACCTTAACGTCCGGAGAGATTAAAGCGGCGGCGGCTTCAGTCGATTCAACGCTTGATCTTCACAGACCTACGGCCGGCATATATGTCAACGAAGTCACACGAGTTGCATATGCCGCAAATTCTCTGAAACCCCCTTCGGGTAACAATTCCGTCATTGTCAAGGCGACAAAGTCGGGTGTGCCCTATATTTCGAGCAGTTTTGCAAATATTGCATATGTCGGCGAAACTCCTTATTCAACTCAGATTTCGTTTACTCCCGGAGTGACGCTTGATGCTGAGCCGACCATCTCGTGCAACAACACAACCGTTACCTATCTCACATCAACACCGGCATATTCAAACGGAACATACACCTGGACGGTCAGCGGCGGTACAGCGGAGCCGGGATCGTCTTTGGTGTTTACCGTCAGCTATACATACAGTGAAACCAATGCTATAACCGGAAAGACATATACGAACACCTATGAGACTCAGTGCGTTTCGTATGTTGAGGCGATAGCTTCTCCGGCAGGTATCTACTCGGTCAAAAGAACCTATGAGAACTATGTTGTCGGCTCGGATACGAAAAACCGTTCCTATGTTGCAACAATGATCCTTGGTGAAAATACATATGGCTCCGTATATAACGGCGGTACGGGCGACGGTACTGTTGATTTCACCAACAACTCCGCCTTTACAAAGGACTTTACGGCATGGACTTCCGATTTCGGTAATATGAAAAACTTCAGCGGAAGCAGCGCCAGCAGGGACTTCAACGTTGCTTATGCAGCTGACAGCAACCGTCCGCTTTCAACGACTTATATTGATAAAAGCGTTACTTCCACGCTTTCTTCTCTCAATCTCCGTATACACACCGTCCTCCCGACGATTGCATCAAGCTCAAATGAGAGAGTAACTGTTGCCTACGACAGCGTCTATGCTGTTCCGGGAATTGTTAAAACCTTCAGCGCGGACGACACTTCGGACAATCCGTCAAATGACTCAACTGCCGCATCCGAGCTTGGAATGACAAGACCGACAGGCAGTATTCAGCAGACCACGAGCGCTCTGAGCTCAACTCTCCAGTCTTATTTTGAGGGCGTAGGTCCGTGTAAGGATGTCGGCACAAAGGAATATACGGTAACCATTAAATATAATACGCCGGGCGGCTGGTCCAATGTTTATGTAGGACAGTCATTCAGCTTCAGATTTGTTACCTATGACAAAGGCTCGCTCAGAACTCTTACCGAGGAGGTCTATTCGTCAGATCCTACCTCAATGACAACAAGTCTCGCCGACGGCGAATACAAGGGCTATAATCCTCAGTCTTGGTATTACTCCTCGGGCTGGGAGGATTTCAGAACGGCCTATCTTAATGCAAAGACGATCCTTGCAAAGCCGAACACCTCGCAGACCGATATTGACAATGCGTACAATTCGCTTGTCACCGCCTACAACCATCTTGAAATGAGAAGGGCGGACTATTCTCTTGCCGACGCTTACTATAAGCAGGCGATTGCAAAGAATAAGGACAGCTACACCCTCGCTTCATGGGCAAAGCTCCAAAACCTTATTGATAACTATGTTGCAAATTTTAGCGCTCTTTATCAGCCTGCCGTTGATAAGTCTGCGGTTGATATCAAGACCGCTATCGACGCTCTTGAATATGCAACGGCTGATTATTCGGATTTCATTGCAAACCTCAACACCGTTAATAAAATGCTCAGCGAGGCTCCGACGGTCTACGGAAAGACAGCCGCCGAGGTTTATGACGGTTGGGCTACGATTGAATCTGTTCTCAAAAATTCAGGCTGTGTATATAATGAACTTGAGGGATACACGATCGGTACATACCTTGACGTTACCGAGCAGTCCACGGTTGACGGATATACGCTCCTTTTGAGAAACGCAATTGATAATCTCAAGCTCAATTCAGCAAACTACACCGAAGCGAATAAGGCGGAATCCGCCTACAAGGTTCTCAAGCTCTCTTACATTGTGGACGATATTGCTCAGAGCCTCACGGATTCATACAACGCTCTTGTTGCTCTCCATGACCTTGACCTTTCAAGGCAGAGCGAGGTTGATGCGGCGGTTGCCACTCTTAAATATTGGCTCGACAATGTTGAATACAAGCCTGCCGATATCACCGAGGCTGTCAACATTATTGCCGAAGCAAATTCGATCGACAGATCGCAGTACAGCGACTTTACGGCTGTTGACAATGCAGTTGCCGCACTTGAAGCAAAGCTCGATCTTGACATCAGATATCAGAGCGAAATCGACCGAGGCGTAACCGCAGTAAGATCGGCAATCAATAAGCTCATTGCCAACCGTGCGGACTACACCGAAGTTGATGCGGCGATCACGGAAGCCGATGCGGTCGCTGACAATATTCTCACAACATATGCATCGACCTACGGCTTTACAGCAGAAACCTTCTATTCAAACTGGTCGGATGTTACTGACGCAATCAACAGCGTTGTCAGAGATCTTGACAACACAAAGCAGACTCAGGTTGACGGCTATGCCGCAGCCATAAGAAAGGCACTCAGCGATCTTGTTGAGAACAAGGCGGACTATTCCGCAGTTACCGCCGCTCAGCAGGAGGCCTCGGAAATTATTTCATCGGGCAGCAGCCTTTATACCTCGGAAAGCCTCAGCAGAGTAACAAACGCATACATCTCAGTTGTTACAAATCTTGATATAAGCAAGCAGGCTCAGGTTGACGGTTATGCTCAGGCAATTACCGAAGCAATCGCAAGTCTTGAATATCTCCCGGCAAATTACAGCGAGGTTGAAGCAAAAATTGCAGAAGCCAACGAAAAGCTTGCCGAAAATGACACATACATCAGCGCTCATCCCGGATATTCCCTTTACACGGTCAGCTCGGTTTCCGCTCTCGATCTTGCTATTGCAAGCGTTGATACAAGCCTTGACATCAGATATCAATCAACTGTTGACGGATATGTTACCGCTATCAATGACGCTATTCTGGCTCTGGAATATTCAGGAGCGGATTACACACAGGTTGAGCTTGCAAAGGCGAATATCCCTGAAGATACCTCGCTTTACACCACTCTTTCGGTTGCAACTCTCAATTCCGTGCTCAAGAAGATCGACACTACTCTTACTGCCGATCAGCAGTCCAAGGTTGACGGATATGTTACAAGCATAAACAACGCTATCAACGGACTCAAATACAAAAATGCGGATTACAAAAAAGTCAAGACGGCTAAAGCCAAGGTTCCTTCGGATTCTTCGCTTTACACAGAGGAGAGCTGGCAGCACCTTCAGGATAAGCTGAACGATGTCGTTGAGGGACTTGATATCAGATATCAGGCTCAGGTTGACACATATGCGGAGGCTATTGAAACTGCAATCAACGTTCTTCAATATAAGCCTGCCGATTACACGGTCGTCAACACGGCACTTACCGAGATCCCCGCAGATCTTTCGATTTATACAGACGCTTCCGTTGAGTCTCTGAATGAAGTCGTTAACTCAATCGACAAATACCTCGACATCAGGTATCAGGCAACGGTTGACGGATATGCCGCTGATATCAGAACGAAGATCGGAGCACTTAAAATAAAGGATGCCGACTACTCAGCAGTCGTAAGTGCGATAAGCGAGGCGAACACCAAGATCGCCGAGGGAATATACACTGATGATTCGGTTGCAAATCTGAATAAAGCGATCTCCGATGTTGTATACAATCTTGACATTACAAAGCAGGGGCAGGTTGACGGATATGCAACAGCAATCAACGACGCTATCTCAAAGCTTGAGGTAAAGTTTGTTCCTGCCGACTATACAAGGGTTGATTCGGAGATCAGTAAGAATCCGTCCGATCTTTCAGTATATACCGATGAAACGGTAAACGCACTCAATGAAGCGGTTAACGCAGTTGACAGAACTCTCGGCGCTGATCAGCAGACGACCGTTGACGGATATGCGGACGCAATCAAGGCCGCAAGAGAAGCTCTTAAATATAAGGATGCCGACTATTCGGCAGTCGAGACAGCAAAGGGCAAGGTTCCCACAAATTCAACGATCTACACGTCAGAGAGCTGGCAGAATCTTCAGGATAAGCTCAATGCTGTTGTTGAGGGACTTGACATCAGATACCAGAAGCAGGTTGACGGCTATGCCTCGGATATCGAGCAGGCGATTGCAGACCTTGAACTTCTTTCGGCAAATTATGATGAAGTGACTGCCGCAAAGGGCGAAATTCCTACGGATCTCACGCTTTACACCGATGAAACGGTTGCACAGCTCAACGCAGTTCTCGACAGCATACAGTACGGTCTTGATATCACTCAACAGGAAACGGTAGACACATATCCGCCGCTGATCCGTGAGGCAATATCAAAGCTCATTTATAAGGATGCCGACTATTCGGCAGTCGAAACGGCAAGGGGCAGGGTTCCCACGGATTCAACGGTCTACACGTCAGAGAGCTGGCAGAATCTTCAGGATAAGCTCAATGCTGTTGTTGAGGGACTTGACATCAGATACCAGAAGCAGGTTGACGATTATGCCGCAGATATTGAGCAGGCAATAAAAGATCTCGAATATCTTCCTGCCGATTACACAGCCGTTGAAGAAGCGATTAAGGCGGCAAATGCCGAAATTGCAAAGGGCTGGTACACCGACGAAAGTGTTGCAAATCTTAACGAAAAGATTAACGCTGTTGTGACAGGTTATACAAAAGATCGACAGCCCGAGGTTGATGCTTTTGCCGAAAATATCGTCAAAGCAACCAATGATTTGGTAAAAAAATTGGCAAACTATACAGAACTTCAAAAAATTCTGGATTTGCTTGACAATTCCGACTCAGAAATTTATAATAATACATATAAGAATTTTGATGAGGTAATGGCACTTATTACCGCTTACCGTGAGAATACCGTTCAGAACAATATGAATCTGACGATTGACAAACAGGATCAGGTTGATGAGATGACGGCAACGCTTCAGGGATATATTGATTCCCTTGAGCTTGTCGAGGCAACTGAGGTCTTTACGGTGAAAGAGGGCAGTACGACCGTTATCAAGGACGGCTACATCTACGGTCTTAAACCGGCGATGACCAAGGCGGCGTTCCAGAGCAATTATATTACATATGAGAACGTAACGCTTCAGTATTCCGGAAACAGCGGAAGATACCTCGGAACCGGTACAACGGTTAAAGTCATTTCCGACCTCACGGGTGAGAAAATTGCAACCTACACGATTGTTATCTACGGTGACGTCAACGGTGACGGACAGATCAATCTGGTTGACAGCAACACCATGGCTATGGCGCTTCAAAAACAGATCACGCTATCTCCTGCGGCTAAAAAGGCCGGAAAGTTAGCTTCAAGGTCTACAATCTCGCTTGTTGATTATACAGTTTTGCAGAATGTAATCAGAAAACAGAATACTATCAATCAAGCGACAGGAAAGATTGTCTAATTAGGCTTATATCCATTTTCAATGGATTAAGATAAATTTAAGGAGGAATATTTATGGCAAAGAAATTTTTAAGCATTGTTCTTTCATTGCTTCTTGTCTTCTCGACCTTTGCTATCGTCAGCATTGCAGGCGATACAATAACCAATGAAGATAAGGCTCTTTATCCTGCAGAGGAACTGGCAATAACAGATCCCAAGGAAAGAATTGACCGTTGTCTTCTTACAGGAAGAACAGATGGCGGTTCTAACATTCAGGACACCGCAGCAAGCAAGGACGTTCTCGAAGATAACCTTTCCTATTGGAAAGACGAGATTATCGACGAGTATCATGCTCTTGAGGCTAAGGGCGATGCTGCAACAGACGAAGAGTGGGGCGCTCTCTACCGTAAGATGAAGACTCCTCACGACAACGATTTTGATTCGTGGGCAGATTTCTGGTATGAGTACAAAGACCTTACCAAAGGTACTGCTTCGGCAAAATTTGTTGCAAGCAAGAACGAACTCAAGCCCGGTGAAGAATTCACGGTTGATCTTTATTTGACAACTGATTTCTGGTTTGCCGGAATGAATGCAACAATTTTCTATGACAACTCTGTTGTAGACATTATCGGTTGTAGTGAGTATTACAGAGGCGAGAGCGATGCTAATCACCCAGAGGATAAAAAGGTTCATTCTCTTGGTGAAGAGCTTTCTAAGTATCAATATGGTGAGATTAAGCATTACGGCGATTATGATCACCCTGCTCTCGGCGATATGCGTGATATGGAGTGGCCTGACTCGATTAAAGCTGAAGAAGGTTGCTATGATAAGTATGAGGGATATAATATTGAGATTAGCCCAGACTTAAATAATTATACTTTGGTTCCTGCTCTTAAGTGTGACAACACTAAGATCATTACATTTAAGTTCAAGGTAAAGGATACTGCAACTGTAGGTTCTTCGTCCGCTCTGTTCTGCCCGAATGATGCAATGTATACATTGTCAAAGATTGACGTTTATGACGAGGGCGAGTCTTTAGGTAAGACAGTTAAGGCGTGCTGGCAGTTTACACGTGTCGATAAGGATTCTAATGCGGCAGATATGGTGTTTGCTGACTTGATGTATCAGTATGACAAGACTCTCTCTGTCACAGGCGATACAGTTACAGTTGTAGGTGAGGAAGTTGATCTTGCCGATTACACGGGTCTTGATGCAGAAATCGCTAAATATGATTCTTCTGCTTACAATCTTTACACAGCAGATTCATGGGCAGCATACGTTGAGGCTGTTGACGCAGGTAAGGCTCTTTCAAGAGACCTCACAGCTGATGAGCAGGCAGAGGTTGATGCAGCTACACAGGCTATCGTAGACGCTAAGGCAGCTCTTGTTCTCAACAAGCTTGTTAGCGCAGCAGTTATCGGTACTCCGACAATCGGTGCTTCCGCTAACGTTGAGGTAGTTGCAAACGGTTCTCCGGTTGCTATCCGCCTTGTTGGAGAAGGCGGTGAAAACTCGTTCACATTTAACCGTGAAGATGCAACAATCACTACTGACGGCGCAAATGAGATCTGGAACGTAAAGGTTCCTGTAACGGCTGAAAAAGCTTCTTACAACGTATTCGGTAAGTGGGGCAGCGACTACAACGATGCAGGCGTGGCTCTTACAATCGAAGCAGTTGAGGGACTTGACCTCAGCATCCACTCAATCGAGGTTCCCGATATGTACGGCTCGATGGGCGGCAAGATCTACTTGGGCGTTCATGATGTAGTTGTCAGAACAAGCAAGGATGTTTACAAGATCCAGTTTGTTGATCCTGACGGAAACACCCGTACATTCTGCAGCGTTGACTTCCCGCCGGTTGAAGACGGTGAAGAGCTTGTATGGACTATCCCGTTCAAGTTTGCAACTCTCGGCAACATGAACTACGCTCTCAGAACACGTGCTGTTAACACAACATTTGCTCTTACAGGCGACTACATGACCGGTAGAGTAGTATTCTAATAAAAAAACAATGCTAAATTTTGGCTCCGTGCTTCGGTACGGAGCCTTTGCTTTGCCTTGAGCTACGGTCAGGCGATTGCTTGCAGAAAATCATTGACACAGACGTTATATAATGATAAAATTACTATAAGTGTGAAATAATCAGGATAATGCGCAGAATTTTTAATTTGCTTTGAAAAGCGGTGAAAAGATGCCTGTATATAAAATTGCCGGACGGACTTGAAACCGTTGTCGGCGAGAGGGGAATGGGACTTTCCGAGGGACAGATACAGCGAATCGCAATCGCAAGAGCCATTCTTTATGATGCACCGATACTGCTTTTGGACGAGGCAACCTCGGCACTCGATGAGGCAACCGAAGAACGTCTGCTGAAAAATCTCAAAAGTCTTGACAACAGAACTTGTATAATAATAACACATAAGCCTGCGGCTTTGAATGTGTGCAATAAAGAGATAAGAATTGAGGATAAAAAGATCCTTGTTCGGGGGTGAGAAAATTTGAAAATCAAAGACGGATACAGAATAAGAAAAGTCGGCTCGAAAAGCGTTGTTGTTGCGCCGGGAGGAATTAACTTTACGGGCTTGATAACGGTGAACGAAACCGGTACTTTTATCTGGAATATGCTTTCCGACGGAGCTGAGACGGAAGAAATTGTTTCAGCTTTGGCAAAGGAATGTGACGTTCAGCCTGACGCTATCCGCGGAGAGGTTCTTGAATTTCTTGACGCTTTAAAAGGGGCAGATGTACTTGAATGAGAAAATAAGTCTTAGCGAAATGGCTCCGCTCATCAGGGAAACGCTCGAAAAAAACGGTGAGGTCACTTTCATCTCTGCCGGACGCAGTATGCTTCCCATAATCAGAGACAGAAAGGACACGGTTACGCTCGTCAAACCGAGACGGGATATAAAGCCGGGGGATATCGTTTTTTATCAGCGTGATAACGGACAGTTCATTCTTCACCGTGTGATGTTTGTCAATTCGGACAAATATGTGATGAGGGGCGACAACCAGTGGGATAATGAATACAATATCCGCAGAGATCAGATAATCGGTGTGCTGAAATGCTTTGAACGAAACGGAAAAATACACAACGTAACCGACCGTGATTATCTGATGTATGTTAAGTTTTTGCCCTTGATCCGTTTTCTCAGAAAAACCTATTATGGATTTAAGAGCAAGGTATATAAATTTGTGAAATATCTTTTAAAAAGATAAAAATACATAAAATCAGGGAGAATACAGTTTTGATAAGTACAGTTAATGTTAGCCTGCAGTACGGCGGAAGAGAGCTGTTCAAGGGAGCGGATCTCAAGTTTACGGACGGTAACTGCTACGGTCTGATCGGTGCGAATGGCGCAGGCAAATCCACTTTTTTGAAAATTCTTTCGGGCGAGATCGAGCCGAACAAGGGCGAGGTCATCATCACCCCGGGCGAGAGAATGTCTGTCCTCAGACAGGATCATTTCGCCTTTGACGAATACGATGTTATACGCACGGTGCTCATGGGCAATCCGCACCTTTGCGAGATAATGGACGAAAAAGAAGCCCTCTATATGAAAGAGGATTTTTCCGAGGAGGACGGAATCAGGGTCAGCGAGCTTGAGGAGGAGTTTGCCGAGATGGGCGGCTGGAGCGCAGAGAGCGACGCCGAAATTCTCCTCAACGGTCTCGGAGTAACCAATGAATTTCACTATGCTCAGATGAGTGAGCTTGACAATGATATCAAGGTCAAGGTACTGCTTGCTCAGGCTCTTTTCGGCAATCCCGATATACTTCTGATGGACGAGCCGACCAACCACCTCGACGTTGCGGCGATCAGATGGCTTGAGGATTTTCTAATCGACCTTGAAAGCACGGTTATTGTTGTTTCGCATGACCGTCATTTCCTCAATAAGGTCTGCACTCATATTGTCGATATCGACTTCGGCAAGATTGAGATGTATGTCGGTAACTATGATTTCTGGTACGACTACACCCAGATCGCTCAGCGACAGCTCAGAGAGCAGAACAAGAAGGCCGAGCAGAAGAAAAAGGAATTGCAGGAGTTTATCGCACGATTCAGCGCAAATGCCTCAAAGTCCAAGCAGGCTACAAGCCGTAAGAAATTACTTGAAGAACTTAATATTGAGGATATGCCCGTTTCGTCACGACGTTTCCCGTTTGTGTCGTTCAAGCCTGACCGTGAGGTAGGTAACGAATTGCTGACCGTTTCGGGAATAAGCAAGACGATAGGCGACAGAAAGGTGCTCGACAATGTTTCGTTCACGATCAAGCCCCGTGAAAAGGTTGCTTTCGTCGGAACGGACGGACTTGCAAAGACAACGCTTTTCAAGATCCTTGTCGGCGAGCTTGAGCCTGACGAGGGTACGTTCAAGTGGGGTGTGACGACTTCACAGTCCTATTTCCCGTCTGATAATTCCGAATTTTTCGACGGATGTGAGGATTCGCTGATCGACTGGATCAGAAGATACTCCGATCTTGTATTTGAAACCGATGTAAGAGGCTGGCTCGGCAGAATGATGTTTTCGGGCGAAGAAGCGACTAAAAAAGCAAAGGTGCTTTCGGGAGGAGAAAGAGTGCGCTGTATGCTCTGCAAGATGATGCTTTCGGGTGCTAACGTGCTGATCTTTGACGAGCCGACAAACCACCTCGACCTTGAGTCGATCGAATCGCTGAACAAGGGTATCATCAATTTCCCTGAAACCGTGCTGTTCACCTCGCACGACCACCAGTTTGTACAGACGATTGCAGACAGGATAATTGATGTCACAACAGGCAGCTTCTACGATAAAAACATCACTTATGACGAATATCTTGACGAGCTTGCCGCTCAGGAGGCGGAAAAATAAGCTTTGTCTTATAGGATAGAAATAATGCGAAAGCAGTAAAGGAGAGATTGTTTTGAAAAAGATTTTAGCTGTTATTCTGAGCCTTACTATCTTTGCAATGATTGCCGCTCCGATGAGTGCAATGGCAGAGGATAGCTGCGGCTGTGACACCGTGCCTATCATCTATGTCCGAGGAAGAGCGAATCTGTATCTTGACAAGGACGGAGATCTTGATGATCCGAATAATTACGAATTACCCTATGTTCCCGACGGATTTCTTGAGAGCGCACTCAAGGAGCTTGTTCCCGTCTATACAAAGGGATATCTGACAGATGATTTCTCTGAATTTAAAACCTTGTTCACCGAATATATTAGAGAGGCATACAAGGATTATGCTCTCGACAGTAACGGCGAGGTTACAAACAATTCGGGCTTGCACTCAAGCGAATACTGGAAGAACAAGGCGATGTACGATGTCCATAAGCCGTCTATCGACGTTACAACACCCGATCAGGCGAAGAGTGAGATCTACAAGTATTTCTATCAGTATGACTGCCGCCTTGATCCCTGCGAAACAGCCGATGACCTCAACGAATACATTCAGGCTGTAAGGGAGGTTACGGGACATTCTCATATCAAAATCGTTGCAAGATGTCTCGGAACAAATATCCTTTCCGCATACCTTGCCGAATACGGCTGGGAGGATATCGACGATATCGTTCTTTATAATCCGATCTGCTTCGGCACAGAGGTCAACAATTCACTTTTCAACGGCGAGTTCTATTTTGACGCCGACGCAGTCGATTTCTTTGCAACTCAGAATCTTGACGAGTCGCTTCCGTTCACCCTGCTCAAGGAGATCATAACCCTCAGCAACAAGACAAACGGTCTCGGAATGACGATGGATTATTTCAACAAGACCGCAACCAAGGTCGCAAAATATGTTATGCCCGATGTCCTCAGAGTTTGCTACGGCTCAACTCCGGGCTATTGGTCAATGGTTTCCGCAGACAGATACGAGACCGCCCGTGATTACATCTTCGAGGGCGTTGAGGACGAGTATGCAGGACTTATCGCAAAGCTCGACAATTACCATGAAACCGTCGGCTCACAGCTCACAGCAATGTATAAGCAGATCGAGGCTGACGGAGTTAATGTTTCGATAATCGCCAAGTACGGCTATCAGCTTTATCCGATCGTTATAAACGCAAATCAGCAGAGCGATATGATCGTTACCTGCGAACAGCAGGCTCCCGGTACAACAACTGCTCCCATCGGCAGTAAGCTCAGCGACGAGTACGTTAAGAAAGCACAGTTTGACGGAACGGACAAGTACATTTCGCCCGACCTTGCGATTGACGCTTCAACCTCGCTGTTCCCCGACACAACATGGTACATTCAAAATATGAAGCACAACTGCTATCCTCATGTGGTCGATCTTCTGATTTACAGAGTTCTTCGCCACGAGGGGGAAAGAATGACCGTATTCAGCGACGGGAATTATCCGCAGTACCTCATCTATGAGGGAGAGGAGAACAAAGGCGACAGCATCAGACCGATGACTCGGGAAGATATAGGCGATCCCATCGAACAGCCGGGCTTCTTTGAGCTTATCAAAAACATTTTGATAAATACATTCAAGATAATTGTAGAACAGATCAAAAAATTATTTCAGTAAATAATAAAAACCGCAGACCGTTTGATCGACGGTCTGCATTTTTTATGGTAGATTATGCTTCGTTGATATAAATAAACCGTGGAATTTCACGGGCGGTAATCTGATATATTCCTGCGTATTCACCCCGGAAAAGGACGGTGACGGTGTTCTCGCCGCTTTTCAGACGAAAGGTTTCCTTTTCGCTGTCCTTTTCGATGGCGGTCAGGTTCGGACTTTTCAGCAGTCCGATCTCGACGTCCTCATTGTCGATTGCCGAAATGGTGACCTCGGCTTCGGTGTTGTTGGGGTTGTAAATGTTCAGCACACACTCGATATAAACATAGTTATCATCGGTGTAAAAATCCACAAAATAGCTGTTTGAGCTGTTGTCAAGTATCGGTGTTTTCTCAATCGAGCATGAGCTGAGAGCGAAAACAATGCCGAAACACAGCAAAACTGCAGTGATTTTCTTCATATAATCAATCCTTAATGGGTAGTGAATGTCGGAGCTTCCGCCTGACAGCTTGATTTTATCACACAATAACTGTTATGGCAAGCTTTGGAGTTGACAAAAATAAGAAACGGGAGTAGAATATGAAATTGAGTTTCAGTTTCATTTTTATAGAGGCTTCGTGAATTATGCTTTCGCACGGCAGAAAGGAAGATACGAAAATGGAAACGTCATACAACACCCGTCAAGGAAATCTTATTCTTGCTCTTTTGAAGAAAGAGCCGGGAAAGCACTTCACCGCCGATGAGATAATAGTCAGGCTCGCAAACGACGGGAAGTCGGTCGGTAAGGCAACGGTTTACCGTCATCTTGATAAGCTGATAAAGCAGGGGCTTGTCCGCAAATACATTGCCGAGGAAGGGCAGGGCGCTTGCTTTGAGTTCATCGACAAAAAGGGCGACTGCACATCTCATTATCACCTGAAATGCTCGGACTGCGGCAGGCTTTTTCACGTTGAATGTGAATATCTGGACGAGGTTGCCCGTCATGTTCTCAGTCACCACGGCTTTGTGATAAGTCCCGAAAAAACGGTGCTGTACGGAATTTGCGATAAATGCAGGGAGGATTTGAATGAAAAATAAAATAACTGCTGTCGCTTTGAGTGTGTTTATTATTTTTCTCTGCGGTTGCTCTGCGTACACTCCGCCGCAAAAGGGCGACAGGCTGAGCATTGTTTGCTCGATCTTTGCACCCTATGATTTTGCACGTCAGATTGCAGGCGACAGGGCGGAGATAAAAATGCTCCTGCCCACGGGTGTTGAGAGCCACTCCTATGAGCCGACGCCGAGGGATATAATCGAGCTTCAGAACGCAGATGTTTTTTTCTATGTCAGCGAGCATACCGAAACCTGGGTGACGCAGATAATTGAATCGGTTTCAGACTCCGAGGTGAAAATCACGGAGCTTGCCGAGGAGCTTGGCTTGGAGATCAACGGACACGAGCATGAGCATCATCACGATGAGCATGAGGAACACGAGGAGGGTGAAACGGACGAGCATATCTGGACAAACCTTGAGACTGCGGCGGATATGATCGGCTGTATGGCTGAAAAAATGGGAGAGCTTGATCCCGAAAATGCGGATTATTACAAAGAAAACGCAGTAGCCTATTCCGAAAAAATACTTGCTCTCAGGGACGATATACAGG
>JAXJRE010000011.1:0-18262 GCA_036310785.1 Acutalibacteraceae bacterium | reverse complement strand
GTATGAAAAGATCGACGGTGATAAATTTAACCGTCTGATGGAGGGTACGCTTGTTGAAAATAACGATGAGCCGGAAACTCTTCCTGTTGCAGATGAAGTAAAAGAAAATCCCGAAACAGATAATAACGAATAAGAATAATAATTATCCACGAAAGGCACGGAGAAATCCGTGCTTTTCTTAATCTGTGTTCAATATATGAAAGCATCAGATAATATGTTCAAAAAGGTTGAAAATTGAAGATCTATGTGATATAATTATATTAAATTCAAAGGAGGAATTTTCCATGATTAATGTTACTGTTTGGAATGAACACGTTCAGGATAGGGAAAGCGAGAATGTTATCGCCGTTTATCCTGACGGTATGAACGCTTGTATTGCTGAATTTCTCGGCAAAAACGAGGATATAAATGTCACCTGCGCAACTCTTGATATGCCTGAGTGCGGACTTGGTGACGAGGTACTTGAGAACACAGATGTTCTCATCTGGTGGGGACATGTTGCACATGAGCAGGTTCCCGATGAGCTTGTTGAAAAAATTCACGACAGAATACTCAGAGGTATGGGACTTATCGTGCTTCACTCGGGTCATTATTCAAAAATTTTCCGTAAAACGCTCGGCACAACCTGCTCTCTTAAATGGAGAGAGGGCGACAGAGAGCGTGTTTGGAACATCGCTCCCAATCATCCGATTACTCAGGGTATCGGGGAGTATTTCTATCTTGAAAAAGAGGAAATGTACGGCGAAAGATTTGATGTTCCCAATCCCGATGAGCTTGTTCTGATCGGCTGGTTTGGCGGCGGAGAGGTTTTCAGATCCGGATGCGTATGGAACAGGGGACTTGGTAAGGTCTTTTATTTCCAGCCTGGACACGAATCCAATCCGACATTTAAACATCCGGCTGTTCAGACGATTATTACTAACGCCGTCAGATATGTTGCTCCGCTGAATATTCAGAAAGAGCCTATCGACGCTCCGTGTGCGGCTCCTGCCGAGGATGATCTCAAGAAGGACTGAAAATGAGTTTTGATTTTTCGTGTCCTGTTTGCGGATGCGGCTTGACGAGAGCCGAAAGAACGCTTAAATGCGAAAACGGACATTGTTTTGATCTTGCAAAGCAGGGCTATGTCAATCTTTTACAGTCTCAGAAATCGTCTGCCAAAAGACACGGCGACGACAAGCTGATGGTTAAATCGAGATTTGATTTTCTGAATAAGGGATATTACGGCGGCTTGGCTGAGCTTATAGTTTCTAAAATCGGCTGTATTGCTTTCCCCGGAATGAAGCTTGCCGATCTCGGCTGCGGAGAGTGTTATTACACCTCGATTATTGCTCGGTCATTTCCTGAAATTTCAGTCGGCGGAATAGACATATCCAAAGAAGCTCTCATTGTCGGAAGCAAAAGAAACAAAAATATTTCTCTTGCGGTTGCAAGCACCTTCGCTTTGCCGATATCGGACGGATTTTGCGATGCGGTTGTTTCGGTTTTTGCGCCGTACAGCTTTGAGGAAATTCGCCGTGTTCTCAAAAAAGGCGGTTATTTTCTAAGGGTGTACCCTTTGGAAAAGCATCTGATGGGTTTAAAATCTCTGATATACGAAAAGCCGTATCTTAACGAGGTTGACCGAAGCGTACCCGACGGATTCCGGATATTCGACCGTGACGAGCTGAAATATGATATTCATATTGACAACAATGAGGACATATTCGCTCTGTTCACAATGACGCCTTATTATTATAAAACGGGCAGATCGGATCAGGAAAAGCTAAAGAAGGTCAATTCTTTAAATTCGGAAATTGAGTTCGGAATAGATGTTTTACAAAAGATATAAACCTTTACATAGTCTTATATTTGTCCTATTTATCTTTTATTTTTAAAAAAACTATTGTTTTTATTTTTCAATGATAGTATAATATTATAGGTTTTTTGTGATTTTATCACTGACGATCAGTAAAAAATTATAAAGGAGCTACACATGAGTTATTATATCGGTATTGACGGCGGCGGAACCAAGACCGCTTATGCACTTTTTGACGAGAAGAAAAACATCGTTGCTATGGTAAAAGGTCCCGGAAGCAACCATGAAAATATGGAGGGCAGCTTTGACGAGGCGGCCGATATCATCTGGGCAGGAATTAAGGATCTTCTCAAGGAAGCGAACATTTCTCTGCATGATGTTGACTTTACCCTTATGGGACTTGCGGGAATAGATCATCAGTTCCAGCACGATGAGATGCAAAAGAGACTTCTCGACTACGGTCTTGAAAAGTTTGAGATTTATAACGACGGTTTCATCGTTGTCAAGGCAGGCTCTACGGGAGCGGCCGCTATCGGATATAACTGCGGAACAGGCACCTGCTGTAACTCGATTGATAACGACGGCAAGATGCTTCAGCTTGCAGGTCTCAGCGAGTTTTCCGGCGACGTCGGAAACGGTCATTGGATTGCATCGGAGACTTACAGAATGGTTTATGACGACGTTTATCTCGGCTTGAGAAAAACTGCCGTCACCAAAATGGTTTTTGATGAGTATTCGCTCAAATCCAAGGAGGAGTTTCTTTCCCTTGTTTCAAGGTTTGAGGATCCCGATGCAGATATCTTTATTATGCGTCTTATCGACTTCTTCTTTGATGCGGCTAAGCTCGGCGACAAGGCTGTACTTGACGTTATTGATGTAATGGCAACAAGAGGTGCCGCACTTATTGCAGCTCATCTGAATACAAATAACTTCACCGACGACGTTGTTGAGGTCGTTCTTTCTGGTTCTATTCACACAAAGCTCCCGTCGGAGGTTTATACAAAGGCTCTTATGGAAAAAGCGGCGGCTGCCGGCGGAAGAAAGCTGAAATTCATCAAGCTTACTCAGCCCCCGGTAACCGGCTGTATCAACTGGATATTCCAGCAATATATATAATCAAGCGAGGTAATACATATGAAAGAAATTTCTGTTGCCGTTATCGGCTCGGGCAGTACCTATTGTCCCGAACTTGTTGACGGTTTCCTTAAAGCATCGGATTCTCTCAAGCTCAAGAAGATTTCCTTTATGGATATCAACGAGAGAAAGCGCAATATCGTCGGTGATCTTTGCGTCCGTATGCTTAAAAACGCAAAGGTTGACTGTGAAGTTGTTATGACTGACGATCTTGATACCGCACTTCAGGGTGCTGATTTTGTCGTAACACAGATCCGTGTCGGTATGCTTCACGCACGTTATCTTGACGAGAGTATTCCCAAGAAATACGACCTCATCGGTCAGGAGACCACGGGTATCGGCGGAATGTTCAAGGCACTCAGAACAATTCCCGTTATCAAGCATATCTGCGACAGAATCGAAGCTATCTGCCCCGACGCATGGCTCATCAACTTCACCAATCCTTCGGGCATCATCACCGAATTCGTCCTTAACAACACGAATGTTAAAAATATCGGTCTTTGCAATGTTCCCATTGATATGCTTGACGATATTAAGGAAACAACAGGACCTGACGTTGATATCACATATGTCGGACTTAATCACCTTAGCTGGGTAACTTCTATCAAGAAGGACGGTAAGGAGCTTATCACAGATATGATTAACCAGGGATACAAGGCTAAGGTTATGGCTAACATTCAGGACGACGGTATCGGACTTGACTGCCTTAAAGCTGTTAATGCTATCCCGTCATCTTATCTCCAGTATTATTACTGCCGTGAGGCAAAGCTTCAGCATCAGCGTGAGGACGAGAAAACAAGAGCGCAGGTATGTATGGAGATCGAGGAACAGCTTCTCCAGATGTATCAGGACGAGGAGCTTTGCGTAAAGCCTGCTCTGCTTGATAAGAGAGGCGGACACAAGTATTCTCTTGCCGCTGTCAACCTCATCAATTCTCTTGCAAATGATGTTCAGGATGTTCAGGTTGTCAACGTTAAGAATAACGGAACGCTTGATTTCCTTGATGACGACGATGTAATCGAAGCTCCCTGCATCATCGGCAAGGACGGCGCAAAGCCGATCAAGGTTGAGGACTTCCACAACAAGCACATTATCAACCTTATCAGAATTGTTAAGGCATATGAGAAATATACGGTTGAGGCCGCTGTAACGGGCAACGAGATTGCCGCAATCAACGGACTTCTCATTCATCCGCTTGTTGGCGACTATGACAAGGCTGTTAAGTGCTTCAACGAGCTGAAAGAAGCTCACAAGGATTATCTTCCTGAGTTTTATCCCCAGAACTGATTTATAATCTGAATTTAAAGCTGCCGAAATTTTCGGAAAACCTATGTTTATCCCCAAATTTTTTCGGCAGCTTTTCTTTGGCTCTATGTCAATATATTAAAATAAGCTGTGGCTTTGTGAATTTCACTTTAAGCCACAGCTTTTGTTTAAAATTATATCAGTATCCGCCTTCACGTACCTCGGTGTTGACGTCGTGGAGCTTTGTGTGATGTGAGTTTTCATGCTTATGAGATCCGAATACAAGCTTGAGCAGAACAGGGCAGAGAATTGAAGAAATGACGATCAGCATGATCGTTGCAATCAGGGGATTTATTCCGCCCGAGGCTTTAATCAACGAATGTCCCGTAGTATATACTGCGAGAGCAACCTCTCCTCTTGCTATCATACCGATTCCGATAGTTGCGGAATCACGGGTATTGTATTTGCAAAGCCTTGCGACTGTACCGCAGCCGACGATCTTTCCGATAATTCCGACCGCAACAAACACAAGTCCGAAGATAAGGTCTGACGGCTTAAATGCGCTGAAATCGGCGCTGATACCGATAAAGGCGAAGAAGATAGGGGAGAAGATCATATATCCGTTAGTAAGCACCTTTTTGTCAACGAAATCGGTGTCCTTAATTCCGCTGAGCATAATTCCCGCAAGGAAAGCTCCGGTAATTGCCGCAATTCCGAAAAAAGTCTCGGCGGCGTAGGCATAAAGGAAGCAAACCGCAAGTGCAAAAATACTTGTTCTTCTTGTGTGAGGATATCGTTTGCAAATCCACACAAACAGATATTTGATCGGAAAACCGATACCGATTCCCACAACGAAAAATCCTACAGATTTCAGCAATGTCATTCCGACGCTGCCGTCGCCGTCAAGACTTGTGATAAGACTGAGGGCAACAATTCCGAGAACATCGTCTATTATTGCGGCGCTGAGGACGGTTGTGCCGACTTTGGTCTTGAGCTTGCCAAGCTCACGCAAAGTTTCGACCGTGATGCCGACGCTCGTTGCCGAAAGTATACAGCCGACGAAAAGAGCGTTCATCAATGTTTCGTGATCTCTGAGCGTTTCAATTCCGCCCATAAATAAAGCGGTTATAACCGTTCCGAGTCCGATCGGCACAACAACACCCATAATTGCAACCATCGTTGCGGCAAATCCGCTTTTACCAAGCTCCTTAGTGTCCGTCTCCAGTCCGCTTGAAAAAAGAATAAGCACAACTCCGATTTGAGAAAATGTTTTCAGTACGTCCATTTCCTCCGGGGTGGGATTGATTATTCCGTTAAACCCGATCGAATCCATCTGACCGAAAATTGCCGGACCTATCAGCAAGCCTGCAATTACCATGCCCACAACCTGAGGCAAACCTATCCTTCTTGCAAAAATACCGATCCCTTTGGTTGCAAGTAGGATAATTGCAAGGTAATAGAGAATATTCAGTACATTAAAACTCATTGTTTAGCTTCCTTTGATTTATTAAACAAAGCCTATGTTTTGTCCGAACACATATTATACTACAATTTTTTTGAATGTCAAATAATTATTCTTAATTACAGTATTATGCAAATCAGACCGCTGCAGCCTTCGTTGATAACCTTTTCGAGAGTTTCCTGAAGCTTCATTCTTGCGTCTGTCGGCATTCTGAACAGCTTGTTGTGAAGTCCCTCGTTTACAAGCTCATGCAGAGATTTTCCGAAAATATTTGACTGCCAGATCTGAGTCGGGTTTTCCTCAAACTCCTTGAGCAGATACATGACAAGATCCTCGGACTGGGATTCGCTTCCGACAAGGGGTGCAACCTCGGTGTGGGTGTTGACCTTCATCATATGTATTGACGGTGCGGAGGCTTTAAGTCTGACGCCGTATTTTCCGCCCTGCTTCATTATTTCAGGTTCTTCAAGATGAAGCTCCTCCATAGTAGGCATAACTATTCCGTAGCCTGTCGCTTCAACCTCATCGAGTGCATTTTTAATTCTGTCATAGGATTTTTTCGTCTGAGCAAGCTCGCCGATGCAGTTCATCAGATCTTCTTCATTGTCTATATTGAGCTTCGTTTTCTCGGAAATTATCTTATAAAACATCGAGTTTTCAATGCTTAAAGTAACAACAGCGCTTCCGTCGGAAAGATTGAGCGTTTTCATAATTGACTTGCTGACATATTTGCAGCTGTTAAGGGTTGCCGAGAAATTGTTGACATCTCTTATTCGGCTTAATTGAGCGGCTTCTTTTTTGACCGAATCAAAAATATCACGCTTGAGCCAATGTCCTTTATCGAGACCTGTCACCCAGCCGGGAAGCTCAACGCAAACCTCCTGAATCGGAAATTCAAAAAGAATCTGAGCAAGTATAGCCTTGATTTTTTCCTCGTCAAGCTCAAGACAGTTTACGGGCATAACGGGAACATTGTATTTGATTGAAAGCTGAGAGCCGAGCTTTCTCGTTTCATCTGCTTCGGGATCGGTGCTGTTCAGAAGCACGATAAACGGCTTGTTAAGCTCCTTTAATTCTCCGACTACTCTTTCTTCGGCCTCGGCATATTCTTCCCTCGGAATGTCGCTGATTGAACCGTCCGTTGTAACGACAAGACCGATTGTCGAATGTTCCGTAATGACCTTTTGCGTGCCGATCTCCGCCGCCATATTGAAAGGAATTTCTTTCTCAAACCACGGAGTTTTCACCATTCTCGGCTGGTCGTTTTCGATATAACCGAGGGAGCTTGGCACGATATAGCCGACGCAGTCGATCATTCTTACGCTGAAATGAGCGTTGTCGGGCAGATTGATTTCAACAGCGTCTTCGGGGATAAACTTAGGCTCCGTTGTCATTATTGTTCTGCCCGAAGCAGACTGCGGCAGTTCGTCGGTGGCTCGTTCTTTCTTGCTCTGATCCTCGATGTTCGGAATAACGAGAGAGTCCATAAAACGCTTGATAAACGTTGATTTTCCCGTTCTGACAGGACCTACAACGCCGATATAGATATCGCCGCCCGTCCTTGTTTGAATGTCCTTATAAATGCTTGTACTTGCAGCTGACATAATTTCTCCTCCGTTCAGGCACATTGTTTTTTGTTAATACATATGTCGTTAGGACGAGATTTATGAAAAGCTGAGCTGTCAGGTGCAGAATTATTTGTTTACGACATTTATGGGATTTCCGTCAAGGAATGAGGTGAGATTTTTATATACGATATCGAGAAGTCTGACTCTTGTTTCAAAGCCTGCCCATGCGATATGGGGAGTTATAATGCAGTTTTTACAGGAGAGCAGGGGATTGTCCTCTTTCGGAGGCTCGCAGGACAACACGTCAACCGCCGCACCTGCGATACGTCCGCTGTTGAGAGCGTCGGCGAGAGCCTGCTCGTCAATGATAGGTCCTCTTGCCGTGTTTATGATAATTGCGTTTTTCTTCATCTTAGAAATAAAGCTTTCGTTTACCGTTCCCTTTGTTTCTTCGGTCAGCGGACAATGGAACGAAATAATATCGCTTCTCTCTGCAAGCTCGTCAAGTGAAACAAATTTAAAGCTTTTAAAATCCGGCTGAGGCTTTGGATTGTGAACGGCGCAAAGAATATTCATACCGAAAGCGTCGGCGATCTTTGCCGTTTCATAGCCTATCTGACCGAATCCGACAATACCGATCGTCTTTCCTGCAAGCTCGATAAGCTGAGTTTTCTGAAAACAGAAATCCTTGCAGGAGGTCCATTCGCCGTTATGAACTGCCGCATCGTGAACGGCAACTCTGTTGTAAATTTCAAGAATCAGCGCAAAGGTGAGCTGTGCGACCGCCGTAGTGGAATAGCTCGGTACGTTACATACCGTTACTCCGTGCCTTTTCGCAGAGTCGATGTCAACAACATTGTAGCCTGTTGCCAGAATACCGATATACCTGAGTTTCGGAAGCTGTGAAATAATTTCCTCGTCAAGCACAACCTTGTTGTCAAGAATTATTTCCGCATCCTTACAGCGTTCAAGTATTTCCTCCCGTGAAGTACGGTCATAAACTTGAAGATCTCCGAGCTTTTCAAATTCCTCCCAGCTCAGATCTCCGGGATTTAAAGTGTAGGCATCCAAAATAACAATTTTCATACCGTTTCCTCCATAAAATAATCTGATAAAATTATAATATATTACTTACGATTTGTGAAGTGGCTGAGACGATTATTTTTTTATTGCCATTGAGAAAATCGTATGTTATAATAAAAGAAAAAACGGGGTGACACTATGGCTGATATCAAAAAAACCTGGTACAAGGAAATGTGCGTTTATCAGATATGGACAAGGAGCTTCTGTGACAGCAACGGCGACGGAATAGGCGATCTTCCGGGAGTTTACAGCAAGCTTGACTATTTGAAGGAGCTCGGAGTGGACGGAATCTGGTTTTCGCCGATTTATCCCACGCCGAACGCAGATTACGGCTACGATATTTCCGATTACAGGAATATCAATCCCGAGTTCGGTACGCTCGACGATTTCAAAATGATACTTGACGGCGCACATAAACGGGGAATGAAAGTGTTTATGGATCTTGTTGTCAACCATACCTCCGACGAGCACGAGTGGTTCAAGGAGAGCGCAAAGAGCGTTGACAATCCTTATCACGATTATTACATATGGCGAAAGGGCAAGGGCAACAAGCCGCCGAACAACTGGCTTTCCACTTTTGAGGGCGGAGCATGGGAGTACAATCCCGAAATAGACGAATACTATCTTCACGTTTTCGCCAAAAAACAGCCCGACCTCAATATGGACAATCCGAAAGTGCGTCAGGAAGTTAAGGACATAATGCGCTTCTGGCTCGATATGGGTGTTGACGGCTTCAGGGAGGACGTTATCACGTTCATATCCAAAAAAGAGGGACTTCCCGACGGCTTTCCGCTTCCCGTTGCTACCGGTGTTGAGCATTACAAGCACGGACCGCATCTTGAGGAATACCTCGATGAATTTAAGCGTGATGTTTACGACCATTACGATTGCTTTACTGTCGGAGAAGGTCCGATGTCCGATATCAAGATGGCAAAGGATTTTGTCACCGAGGGACCGAATCAGAAGCTCAATATGATGATATCCTTTGAGCATATGAATGCAAACTGCTTTATGGTTGACTGGGTAAAAACTCCGTTCAATCTCATCAAGCTGAAATCTACGCTTTCAAAATGGCAGTACGGCCTTTATCCAAAGGGTTGGAACTGCCTGTATATCGAGAATCACGATCACGCAAGAATAATAGAGCGCTACGGCAATATCAACTACCGTGTTGAAAGCGGAAAAATGCTTGCGGCAATGTATTTCCTGCTCTGCGGTACTCCTTTTATCTATCAGGGACAGGAGATAGGTATGACGAACCTTCTTTTTGATAAGATATCGGATTACAAGGACGTTATGACCTTTAACAACTGGAAGATTTTCAAGAAGCTCGGTTTCAGCGAGAAGCAATTTTTGAAGCTCGCCAAGGATGCAAGCCGTGAGAATGCAAGAACTCCCGTGCAGTGGTCTAAGGCGGAAAACGCAGGCTTTACCACCGGTAAGCCTTGGTTTAATATCAACCCGAATTATACGGAAATCAATGTTGAGGATGCTCTTAACGATCCCGATTCCCTGCTCAATTTCTACAAAAAGCTTATCAGGCTGAGAAAGGAAAACGAGGTTCTTATCTACGGCAAGTACAAGGAATACGATCATTTCAATCCGTTCCTTTACACCTATGAGAGAGCTCTTGGCGATAAAAAGGTTCTTGTTGTCTGCTCTTTCAAGGAAGGCTCCGTGAAGTTCAAAGCTCCTAAGGGCTACGACATCAACAAGGGTGAGCTTGTGCTCTCAAATTATTCCGACAACAGGATAGTCAACAACGGCTTTGTTACAAAGCCTTATGAAGTCAGAGTATATATGTTCTGAAAAGGTGAAAGTCTATATGAAAAATGCAATTAAAGTTGTTTGCTTTACGCTCGCCGTAATTGTTGTTGCAGCTTCCTCGTTTCTCTTTTATTTAAAATGGGATAAGACGGATTTTGAATACATTGACTCAACCGAAAAGGGTGAAGTGATAATCACAGCCTACAAGGGCGACAGCAAAAACATTATAATCCCGTCAAGGCTCAGAGGCAAAAAGGTCACTCAGATCGACTCGGGAAGTTTTGAAGAAAGCGACATCACTTCGATTGAGATCGGCGATAATGTCACTTATATCGGCAAAAGCGCATTCAGAGAATGTAAAAACCTCAAAACCGTCAAGTTGGGAAAATCTATTCTGAACATTGACGAGGGTGCTTTCAATGAGTGCTCTGCACTGGAGGAGATCAACCTGCCTAAAAGCCTTGAAAAGCTCGGCGGAAGTATATTTGCAGGCTGTACCTCTCTTAAAAAAGTAACGGTTGAGGAGGGCAGTAATTTTGTGATAAAGGACGGAGTGCTGTTCTCATCGGATATGAAAACACTTTATTTCGCCCTGCCTTATGAAAATCTCGGAAACTATATTTGCCCCGATTCGGTCGAGGAAATAAAAGCACTTGCGTTTTATGACTGTGATTCGCTAACTGGCTTTACTTTTTCAAGTAAAGTAAAAACCGTCCCTCAGGGAATATTCGTTCTTTGCACACAGTTAAAGGAGCTTACGTTCCCCAATTCCGTAACCCAGCTCGGAGCGGCTTTGATAACAGGCTCGGGAGTTAAGAAAATCATAATTCCCGCTTCGGTCAAGGTTATTGACGACAGCGCATTTATCACGTCTGACGGCACTGTTGATTCATCGCTTGTTATATGGACTTCCTCAGGCTCCAAAGCTGAAACCTACGCTAAAGAAAAGAGCATAAAAGTTGAAATAATTAAATAAACTGTAAAAAATCCCCGTTTGTCAAAAGCTTTTACTGACAAACGGGGAACATTATTTTTTATTATTCTATTATCTCTGCGCTCCAGGGGAATACAAATTCCTCACCCGGCTCTATTTTCTGTATAAGACGTTTTTCGGAGAAATCGTTCTTGACTTCTCTTGAATCGTTTACACCGTACCACGGCTCGATGCAGACATATTCTGCGCCCGGCTTTGCCCAGATTCCGAGAACCGGAGCTTTGCCGAAGTTGTACTTGATATACTGCGGACGGAAATCGCTTTTGAGATAAACCGTATCGGACTTCATACCCGAAAGAACAAGTGCGTCGCCCTCGAAAATATCCTTTGTGATAACGATAGTCGTTTCGTTATCGAGGGTAGGATAGTGCTTACCGTCAAGAATTGAATCGGTGTCAATCTTTTCACAGACGAGCTTTTCAGGCTCGGCAAACTCAAGTCTGTCACCGATCTTGCAGTTGAAGCCCGGATGCGCTCCGATTGAAAAATACATCGTGCCGTCGCCCTCGTTCTTAACCGTATGTGTTACGGTGAGCTTCTTGCCGCAGAGCCTGAACTCAATATCAAGAACATATTTGAACGGATAACGCTCAAGCGTTTCTTCGTTCCATTTCTGTGTAAGGGTTATGTAATCCTCGCCCTGCTCTTTAAGCTCGAAGTCTCTTTTTCTCGCAATTCCGTGACGGAACATCTCATATTCCTTGCCGTCAACCTTGTATTTGTTATCAAGCAAGGTGCCGACGATTGGGAAAAGAACAGGGGACTGGCCGTACCAAACTTCGGGGTTTCCCTGCCAAAGATATTCAATATTGCTGCCCTCTGACTTGAAGGACGAAAGCTCGGCGCCGTACTGCTTGACAGCGATACTTACCGAATCGTTTTTTAAAGTAAATTTCACAGTAACACTCCTTTTTTGTTTTACTTATTATATACAATATTTCAAAAAAAATCAATAAACATATTGATATTTATAGCTAAAAATGGTATTATATACAAGATATTGGGTCATTATGTTCTATTTAATATATAACGGAGGGTATTATGGCGGCAAACAGTCAGAATAATAAAAATAAAAAATCATCAGCTAAGCCGTCGGCTAACAAAAAAGCTCCGGCTAAAAAGCCTGCGTCCTCGCCGCAGAACAAAAAACAGACTCAGAATAAAACTGCGTCTCAGAACAATAAAAGCAATTCCGCAAAAAGGCAGAGAGCACCTGAGCCAAAGAAGGATATTTCTCCTGCCGTGCTCCGTCAGAGAGCGGCTATAATCCTTTCTGCGGTGACGGCAATTCTCCTTGCCGCAACCTTCATCAAGGGCGAAAGGGTATGGCTTGCTTTCCACAACTTCATTTTCGGTGTTTCGGGTATCTGCGCCTACGTCTGGCCGCTGATGCTTATTTACATCATCGTTACCGTAGTTTCCGAAAGATCAATCAAGCCTCTTAAAGGCAGGCTGATCGGTTCTGCTCTTGCCACGGCATTCCTGTCGGGAATCGTCCATGTTTTCTCGGACGGAATAGAAGCCGGCGGACTTAAAGATCAGATCGCTTATGCGTGGGATCTGCGTGATGTTGTCACAGTCCACAGCGGCGGCGTTCTCGGAGCTTTCTTCGGCGGAATACCTGAGATGCTTTTCGGTAAGGCTGCGGCGGCCGTCGTGCTTATTGTTTTACTGATCGCAACGGTTATGTTTGTCACGGGCGGCACGTTGCTCGGTATTTATGTTTTCATTAAGGACAGGGTAAATGCCGCAAAGCAGAAACAGCAGGAACGTCTGGAAGCAATCAACGGCGATCCCGACGCTCAGAATCCCGAGAATTTTGTCAGAAATAGAAAGAAATATGTTCCCGTCGATATCGGTCCCGAGGCCTACGGCACCGAGTCTGACGAAATGTATATTGACGAGCTTGTCGGCAATGCAGAAAAGCAGGACGTCAGACCTAAGACCAAAGAGCCTAAGCCCTTTATAGTTCCGCCGACCGATACCGAAAGCAAGACGGTTGAGCCTGAGCTTCCGCTTGATGAAATAATCAAAAAGGTCAACGGCTCTGTCAAAGAAAAGGACAAGCCTAAGTCGGACGCCAAAAAGGAGACAAAAGCTGCTAAACAGGAAGAGCCTGTTCAGATCTTCCACACCTATCAGAAGCCTCCCGTTGACTGCCTTGAATATGCAAACAATGCAAGCGCAATGAACTACGAGGAGGAGCTTAAAAATAACGCTACCAAGCTTGTTGACACCCTCAACAGCTTCGGTGTTTCAACAAAGATTGTCGATATTTGCCGAGGTCCTGCCGTTACAAGATATGAGCTTCAGCCTGCGGCAGGCGTTAAGATCAGCAGGATAACAAGTCTTTCCGATGATATTGCACTTGCTCTTGCGGCTTCGGGTGTTCGTATTGAAGCTCCCATTCCGAATAAGTCTGCAATCGGAATTGAAATTCCGAACAAGAACAGGGCTACCGTTTCTCTCAGGGAGATTATTGAAACTCCTGTTTACAGGAATGCAAAGAGCAAGCTGAACGTTGCTCTCGGTAAGGATATTACAGGTAACACGATCTGTGCCGATATTGCAAAGATGCCTCATCTGCTTATCGCAGGTACTACCGGCTCGGGTAAATCCGTTTGTCTTAACTCAATGATAGTCAGCATACTTTATAATTCAACGCCTGATGAGGTCAAGCTCCTGATGATTGATCCAAAGCAGGTTGAATTTACGATTTACAACGGTATTCCGCACCTCCTTGTTCCCGTTGTTTCCGATCCGAGGAAGGCGGCGGGTGCGCTCGGCTGGGCGGTTACCGAAATGCTTCAGAGATACAAGATGTTCTCAGAGAACAGCGTCAGAGATATCAAGGGCTTCAACAAGCTTGCTCAGACAAGTGAAACCCTTACGCCGATGCCTCATATCGTTATTTTCATCGACGAGCTGTCAGACCTTATGATGGCTGCGCCGAACGAGGTCGAGGACTCAATCTGCCGTCTTGCACAGATGGCCCGTGCGGCAGGTATGCACCTTGTTATCGCAACTCAGAGACCGTCCGTAAACGTTATTACGGGTATAATTAAAGCCAACATTCCGAGCCGTATCGCTCTTTCCGTTTCTTCTCAGGTCGATTCAAGAACGATAATCGACACCGCAGGAGCCGAAAAGCTCCTCGGAAACGGCGATATGCTGTTCAGTCCGGTCGGTGTTTCAAAGCCCGTGCGTGTTCAGGGCTGTTTCCTCTCCGACGAGGAGGTTGAAAGCGTCGTCAAGTTCATCAAAACTCAGGGTGAGGAAAAAGAATACGACGAGGAAGTTATGAAAGAGATCGAGCGTCAGGCTGTCATCGAAAAGAAGCCTTCGTCATCTTCGTCCTCGTCTTCTGACGGTGATTCCGATGATGGCGGAGATGAGATGATCCCGAAAGCGATCGAGGTTGTCGTTGAAGCGCAGATGGCTTCGACAACTCTTTTACAGCGCAAGCTGAAATTGGGATATGCCCGTGCGGCAAGAATTATTGACGAGCTTGAACAAAGACAGATCGTCGGTCCGTTCGAGGGCAGTAAACCGAGAAAGGTGCTCATTTCAAAACAGCAATGGATGGAAATGAATGCGCTCGGCAATGCTTCGGCTCCGATCGAAAATCCGATTGAAACGGATGAATATGACGATGATGAAGAGGAATAATAGATGTTTTTACCGATAACAGCCGAGGAAGTTAAAGAGCGAGGATGGGACGAGGTCGATTTTGTCTATGTGACGGGAGACGCTTATGTCGATCATCCGAGCTTCGGCGCAGCGATAATCACAAGAGTAATGGAGGCTGAGGGCTACCGTGTAGCAGTCCTTGCCCAGCCTGATTGGAGAAAGAATGACGATTTTCTCCGCTTCGGCAGACCTAAACTCGGATTTATGGTTTCGTCGGGCAATATTGACTCCATGGTTGCTCACTACACAGCCGCTAAAAAGCGCAGAAGTCAGGACGCATATTCCCCGGGAAAAGTTATGGGGCTCAGACCTGACAGGACTGTAATTGTATATTGCAATAAAATCAGAGAGCTTTACGGCAATGTTCCGATAATTATCGGCGGTCTTGAGGCTTCACTCAGGCGTTTTGCCCATTACGATTACTGGGACGACAAGATCCGCAGAAGTATTCTTTTTGATTCTCAGGCCGATCTTATTTCCTACGGCATGGGCGAAAATCAGACGATTGAGATTTGCCGCCGCCTTTCCAACGGCGAGCCGATAAGCTCGATTACAGATGTCAGAGGAACGGTTTATTCCTGTGATGTGCACGATACTCCGCTTTACGGTGCGGAATGTCCGTCCTTTGAAAATGTCTGTAAGAGCAAAAAAGAATATGCCGTTTCCTGCCGTATTCAGCAGGACGAGCAGGATCACATCAGAGGAAAGCTCATAAAACAGCGTCACGGCAACCGTATGCTTGTTCAAAATCCGCCGATGCCTCCGCTCACTCAGGAGGAGATGGATTGGGTCTATTCTCTGCCTTATGAGAGAGCATATCACCCTGTTTATGAAAAATCGGGCGGTGTTCCTGCGATTGAGGAGGTCGAGTTTTCTATCACTCATAACCGGGGTTGCTTCGGTGCGTGCAATTTCTGTTCGATCGCATTTCATCAGGGCAGATTTATTACTACAAGAAGCAAGGAGTCAATCGTCAGAGAAGCAAAGCTTTTGACCGAAAAGCCGAACTTCAAGGGATATATCCACGATATCGGCGGCCCGACTGCAAATTTCAGAAATACAAGCTGTCTTGCTCAGCTTGAAAAAGGTCTTTGCAAGGGTAAAAAATGCTTGGCTCCCACTCCGTGTAAGGCTTTGAAGGCGGATCACAACGAATATTTAGATATTCTCAGAACTGTCAGAAGCCTGCCCAAGGTGAAAAAAGTATTTATCCGATCGGGAATAAGATATGATTATATGCTCAAGGATCCCGACGATACATTCTTCCGTGAGCTTGTTAAATACCATGTTAGCGGTCAGCTCAAGGTGGCTCCCGAGCATTGCTCCGCCGCCGTTCTCGATAAAATGGGAAAGCCGCATATCGAGGCGTATATAGAGTTTTCTAAGAAATATTTTCAGCTTACCGACGCTGTCGGCAAGGAGCAGTATCTTGTGCCTTATCTTATGTCCTCGCACCCCGGCTCAACCCTCAAGGACGCCGTTGAGCTTGCGGTTTTTCTTAAAAAAAGGCATATAAGACCTGAACAGGTACAGGATTTTTATCCCACTCCGGGAACGATCTCGACCTGTATGTTCTATACGGGGCTTGATCCTTATACGATGGAGGAGGTTTATGTTGCAAAAACTCCTCACGACAAGGCTCTCCAACGTGCGCTTTTGCAGTATTACGATCCGAAAAACCGTGATCTTGTTGAAGAAGCTCTGCGCAAGGTAGGCAGGCATGACCTGATCGGTTATTCTGAAAAATGCTTGATTCAGCCTAAGCGAAACGCTAATAATATAAACAAACGAAGCACAAGCGGTAAGAGATATGAAAAAAAGAAAAAGTATCAATTCTAAGCTTATTAGCGGAATTGTAATTTTAATTATTGCTGTCCTCGCTTTTGCCGGCTCAAGGTTTTTAAAAGAGCCTGAAAAGCTTTTTGAGGAAACGGGACTGCATAATTCTCAGCAGACCGAAAGCGATATGATGTATGTTGATTTTATTGATGTCGGGCAGGGAAACTGTACACTTGTTCATCTTAATGATACTGCGATACTTGTTGACAGCGGCGAGGTCGGAGCGGCACAGACGGTTATAAACCATATTAAAAATCTCGGAATTGATGAGCTTGACTGCGTTCTTGTAACTCATCCTCACTCCGATCATATGGGCGCATTGACAAAGATTCTTTATGAATTTGATATCAAGGATCTGATAATGACCGAAATTCCCGAGGATATCATTCCGACAAACTCAACCTACGAAAAGTTTCTGACCGCCGTGTCGGATAACGCTGAGAATGTTATTCCTGCCGAAGCAGGTATGACCTATTCCTACGGCGAAATGAATTTGGAGATTTTAGCTCCGCTTCACGGTTATGACAATCTCAACGATATGTCTGCCGTGTCCCGTGTCAGCTACGGCGAAACCTCCGTTATGTTCATGGGCGACGCTTCAACCGCCGTGGAAAAGGAGCTTTTGAACACGGACAGCGACTTTTCTGCCGATATAATCAATATCGGTCATCACGGCAGTAAAACCGCCTCAAGTCAAAAATGGCTCGAAGCCGTCAATCCCGAGTTTGCAGTCATATGCTGCGGATCGGGCAACGAATACGGTCATCCTCACTCGGTTGTGACCGAACGTCTTGACAGTCTCGGAATTGAATATTACCGCACCGATCTGAACGGAACGCTCGTTTTCCGCTCAAATTCAAAGGAATTTACAAAATCCGATTGACTTAATATACCTACGGGAATATAATTATAATTGTTTTAAATCTGTATTAACAGGGAGTAATTTTTATGGAATGGACAGGACTTAACGAACTCAGAGAGAAATTTCTCTCTTTTTATGAAAGCAAGGGACATTTAAGACTTCCGAGCTTTTCTCTTATTCCTCAGGGTGACAAAAGCCTTCTGCTCATCAATGCAGGAATGTCACCGATGAAAAAGTATTTCACGGGAGAGATCACTCCGCCGAGATCGAGGGTTACAACTTGTCAGAAGTGCATCAGAACTCCCGATATTGAAAATGTCGGCAAGACTGCACGTCACGGAACTTATTTCGAGATGCTCGGCAATTTCTCTTTCGGCGATTATTTCAAGCGTGACGCTATAAGCTGGGCATGGGAATTCTGCACCAAAATAATGGAAATGGATCCCGAAAAGCTCTATATCAGCGTCTATCTTGACGACGACGAGGCCTACGACATCTGGACAAAGGAAGTCGGCGTTCGTGAGAGTCATATGGTACGCTTCGGCAAGGAGGATAACTTCTGGGAGCACGGCGCAGGTCCCTGCGGCCCCTGTTCCGAGATTTACTACGACAGGGGAGAGGAACACGGCTGCGGCAGTCCCGACTGTCACGTCGGCTGTGAGTGCGACAGATTTGTCGAGTTCTGGAACCTCGTTTTCACTCAGTTTGAAAACGACGGTCACAACAATTACACACCGCTTGCCCATCCCAATATCGACACAGGTATGGGACTTGAGCGCTTGGCGTGTGTAATTCAGGGCGTAGATAACCTCTTCCTTGT
>JAXJRE010000010.1:0-3616 GCA_036310785.1 Acutalibacteraceae bacterium | reverse complement strand
ACCGTACCGACGATGAGATCCTTGGGATATATTCCGCCGCTTCCCGTTGTGCAGATTATTCCGCTCGGCGAAACAGCCGAGTCAGATTTAAGTCCCGGAAGCTTGCAGTAAACTCTGTCCTCGGTTTTACCCGTGCCGGTAACGTAGCCGATCTCACCCGTATAGGTTTCGTAAACGCTGACGTTCATCTTGGGGTTTGAGATTGAATAAACCGTGCAGGAGGTCGGGCCGACGCTTGCGACAACGCCGACAAGATTTTTACCGTAGATAACGGGATCATTCACCTTTATTCCGTTGGCTGAGCCTTTGTTAAGAGTGAAGGAAGAAAACGGATTTTCAAAATCGTTTGATATTATCGTTGCGCTTTCAAATTTAAAATCGGGATTTTCCTCCTTAACTCCGAGGAAATCCTCATAGGTTTTGAGCTTCTCTTTAATGTTGTTATAGTCGATTATTTCGTTCTGATATTCCTCGATCTGTTCTTTAAGCTCCCTGTTTTCCTCGGCGAGCTTGGAGGAGGATTTGAAGCTGTCGTTAAAATTTGAAAACTTATAGCTCAGATATGATGAAAAGCGCTGAAGAGGATGAAGCACGGTGCTCGTTGCCGAAGAAAGCGGCGTAGAGTGGTTGTGTGTATATGCGGCGATAACTGCGCCGAGCGAAAGTGCGACAATAACGCAGATCAGCGCCTTGAACGCACGGTTTCTGAATAATTTTTTCATTCCTCTTCACCTCCTTGATATGTAAAATAAATTTTCATCAGCGGCGTTTTTCGAGACAGATGCCCGTTCCCTCAACAACGCAGTCAAGCGGATTGTCGGCAACGGTTACGGGGATTTTTACTTCCTGCTCGATGAGCTTGTCAAGACCTCTGAGGAGCGCACCGCCGCCCGTGAGGGTAATGCCGTTGTCAACGATGTCGGCGGCAAGCTCAGGCGGAGTGTTCTCAAGAGTGACCTTTATTGCGTCGATGATCTGATAGACGGATTCCTTGAGAGCCTCACGGATCTCAGCCGCCGTGACCTCAACGTCCTTGGGAAGTCCGTCGATCAGGTTTCTGCCCTTGACATTGATTGCGCCCTCGCCCTCGTATTCGTAAGCGGAGCCGATCTGTATCTTGATGTCCTCGGCGGTTCTTTCACCGATGAGGAGATTGTATTTCTTCCTGACATAGTTGATGATAGCCTCGTCATAGCTGTCGCCTGCGCCCTTGACGGAGCGTGAGGTGACAATGTCGCTCAGCGCAACAACGGCAACCTCGGCTGTGCCGCCGCCGATGTCGACGATCATCGAGCCTTCGGGCTTCTCAACGTCAATTCCTGCGCCTATCGCCGCCGCCATAGGCTCCTCGATAAGGCTGACATATCTTGCGCCTGCGGACTTTGCGGCGTCGTTGACGGCTCTGCGCTCAACCTCGGTAACGCCCGACGGCACGCAGATCATAACCCTCGTCTTGCTCAGCGGAGAAGCCGTGATAGCCTTGCGGATATATTTTTTGAGCATTTCCGCCGTTGCGTCAAAGTCGGCGATAACGCCGTCACGCAGGGGACGCAGAGCAACGATAGAACCCGGAGTTCTGCCGATCATATCCTTAGCCTCAGAGCCGACTGCAACAACCTTGACCGGGGTAAATCTCTGGTCAACGGCAACAACGGACGGCTCACGGATGATTATGCCTTTACCCTTGACAAAAACAAGGGTGTTTGATGTTCCGAGATCAATTCCTATATCCTGTGAAAACAACATAATTATATTTCTCCTTACTCGTTATTTGTAGTGGTCGTTTTTTCGGAAAGCTTGGTGAAAGGATCCGTGGGATGTGTGCTTACCGTATCCGTCGGAAGCTCCTTGACCGTGGCGCACGAGCTGATAAGCTCAACGATTGAATCCTTGTCATAGCATTTATCGTAAACGGAAGCCGTGATCTCGATCATCGGCTCGCCGTCATCAATGCAGAAGTAGTAAACGTCGGTATTTTCCGAGGCAACCCGATAGGAGATCGCTTTGGCATTCTTGCCCATGAGGGTGACTTCGTATTCCTTGATGTCGGAGATTGAATCGCCGAGACTGCTCAGCTTTACAACATTTGTAAGATACTCGTTATAGGTTTCCTGCAGGGAGAGATTTTGCTGATAGCCGAAATCAAGCTGACAGCCGGCAACGCCTGATTTTGTGCATTTACCCTTGTGGCGAAGCCTTACGAACGAGGTCTCTTCGGAAACCTCCCAGCCGTCGGGAACGTTGACTGAAACAACGGCGTTTTCGATTTTGGTATTGCGTTTATTCGTGATTTTGTCGGGAAATTCATAGATCTGAGTGACCTTGTTTCCGTCGGCATCGGTGTTTTCGATGATGAGGTGTCCCCACTTGTCCTGAAGCTTGTTTCCGTCCTTATCCGTGACATAAGTGTAGGTTTTGCCGTCCTTGTCAACGATTGTATTCTTGCTTCCGCAGGCTGTCAGCGCAACGGAAAAGACAAGCAAGAGGGAAGAAATTATAATAAGAGATTTTTTCAAATAAATCGCCTACTTTACAATTTTATTCAATATAAAAGTATAACATTTAGTATGATAAAAGTCAATGAAATAAATATATTTATGGTTGACAAAAAATACGATTTTTGATAGAATAATCAGGCAGCAAGTCTCCGTAGCTCAGCAGGATAGAGCGTTCGCCTCCTAAGCGAAAGGCCGTGGGTTCGAATCCCGCCGGGGACGCCAAAGCCCCAAGAACGCTAAGCTCTTGGGGCTTACTTCTTACTTCTTCACTATTCACTTTTCACTCTTCGCAGATTTTGATGTTTTCCGCTTTAAAAAGTGTAAAAGAGACCGCCTGCACGATGCAAGCGGTCTTTGATTATATACCATCACTCCGACAAACCGGAAGTTGTTTATTAAACCTTTTTAACCTTAACCAACAACATCATAGGTCTACGCATTTCATTACACATTCCCGGCATACCCATCATATCTGCCGGAGGCATTGCTTCCTCAATAGCCTCAATTTGAAAACCACATTTTATAAGTGGATTCAATATCTGCGTTAATGTGTGGTGCTGTTTAATTACTCGTTGACCAAGAAAATTGGTTTCTCTTTCGCCTGTGTAATAGTAATTGTCGATTGGCCAATATTTAGGTTTCCCATTTTCATCATAAATCCAATCCTCATTAACACCTGCGGTGAAAGTCGGATGTTCAATATTGAATAGGAAATACCCACCTACTTTTAATGTGCAATACACCTTTTGATAAACATTAGCTAAATTTTCGATATAGTGCAGTACCAGGTTAGAAACAACTAGGTCATAAGTATTTTCAGGATAAATGTATTCTTCAACACCGCAAACTTTATACTTGATTTTGTCATCAGAGTTATCAGCTACTGCTTTTGCAATCATTTTTTGACTACTATCAATACCAAGAATTTCAGTAGCTCCCATTTGTGCGGCATATTTGCAATGCCAACCGTAACCACATCCTAAATCCAAAACTTTTTTCCCCTGTAATTTAGGGAATAACGGTTGCAACTGATGCCACTCTCCAGCAGCTTTCAGACCATCTTTGCTTCTTCCCATTTCCGCATATGCGGCAAAAAATTCACTATTATCGTAAATATT
>JAXJRE010000009.1:0-4287 GCA_036310785.1 Acutalibacteraceae bacterium | reverse complement strand
TGCAAGATCAACATCGACTCCGACCTTCGTCTTGCAATGACAGCCGCTATCAGAAAGCACTTTGTTGAGCATCCGAGCGATTTCGATCCCCGTCAGTATCTCAAGCCCGCACGTTCCGCAATCGAGGGAATGGTTGAGCACAAGATCAACACAGTTCTCGGTTGCGCAGGCAAGGCATAATTAAAACAGTTTATTTAAAGCCGTTTCCGATTAAAAGTCGGGAACGGTTTTTTATATATTTATCACAAATTACGGTTGAAATTTTTGTCAGAGGCTTTTGTCAAATTTGTTGAATTATTACTTCTAAAATGATATTATTAAAACAATCAACAACGAAAGGCAGATTAACCATGCTTTACAAAAAAAATACAAGTCCATCTCTTGATGACGGACTTTTCAAAAATCCCACCTCCGAATACAGAAGCACCCCTTTCTGGAGCTGGAACTATTCTCTTGAAAAGGACGAGCTTCTCCGACAGATCGACATTTTTAACGAAATGGGCTTCGGCGGTTTTCATATGCACGTCCGCACAGGTCTTTCAACTCCTTATCTTTCAGACGGATTTATGTCCCTTGTCAAAAACTGCGTTGAAAAGGCAAAGGAAAACAAAATGCTTGCCTGGCTTTATGACGAGGACAGATGGCCGTCAGGCTTTGCAGGCGGACTTGTAACAAAGGACGAACGCTACCGTGAAAGATATATTCAGTTTACTCCCGAAAAAAAGGAAAACAGCAAGCTCCTTGCGTGCTATGATATCTGCCTTGACAATGACGGATATTTAAAGAGTTATAAAAAAATCGGTGAAAACGAAGAAGCCGAAAATGATAAATGGTATGTCTATCGTGAAATTATTACCGACTCGTTGACATGGTTTAACAATCAGTGCTATGTTGACACTCTCAATCCCGAAGCAATAAAAAAATTCGTTGAGATCACTCACGAAAGATACAAAGAGGTTATCGGTGACGAGTTTGACGAAACAGTTCCTGCGATATTTACAGACGAACCGAACTTCACAAAAAAGCAGACCCTTAACAATTCCTTTGACAAAAAAGATGTTGAGATGCCGTGGACAGACCGCCTGCCCGAAACATACCGTGAGCAATACAACGAGGATATTTTTGCAACTCTTCCCGAAATTATTTGGGAGCTTCCCGACGGCAAGGTTTCCGTTGCGAGATACCGTTATCACGACCATACTGCCGAGCTGTTTGCAAGGAGCTTTTCGGACACCGTCGGCAACTGGTGCGCTGAAAATAAAATTTCTCTGACAGGTCACGTTTTGGATGAACCGACTCTGACTTCTCAAAGCGGAGTTGTCGGCGACGCAATGCGCTCTTACAGAAGCTTCGGAATACCCGGCATTGATATGCTCTGTAACGCCCATGAATACACAACTGCAAAGCAGGCTTCTTCGGCTGTTCATCAGCTCGGCAAAGAGGGTATGCTCAGCGAGCTTTACGGTGTAACAGGTTGGAACTTTGATTTCAGAGGCTACAAGCTTCACGGAGACTGGCAGGCGTGTATGGGTGTCACGGTCAGAGTGCCGCACCTTTCCTGGTACGCAATGGAGGGCGAGGCAAAGCGTGATTATCCTGCTTCAATTTCTTATCAGTCGCCGTGGTACAAGGAATATCCTCTGCTTGAGGATCACTTTGCAAGAATAAACACGGCAATGACAAGGGGTAAGCCTGTTGTCAAGGTCGGAGTAATTCACCCGATTGAAAGCTTCTGGCTCCACTTCGGCGTAAACGATAAAACTCTCATTGTCAGAGAAAGTATGGATCGCCGTTTTGTTGACATTGTTTCATGGCTGATTGAAAGCAGTATTGACTTTGATTTCATAAATGAAGCTATGCTTCCCGATTTATGCGAAAAAGGCGGCGCTCCGCTTTGCGTGGGCGAAATGAAATATGATGCAGTTATTGTTCCTTACTGTGAAACCTTGCGCACAACAACTCTTGAAAGGCTTGAAAAATTTCACAGTGACGGCGGAAAGCTTATCTTCCTCGGAGAAGCTCCGTCGCTTGAAAATGCAGAGATTTCCGAAAGAGGCAAAAAGCTCTGCGATGCTTCAATTCTTCTTCCTTTTGATGCAGGCTCGGTCGTTTCCGCTCTCGATGATGTGAGAACTCTGACGATGAGATACGAAAACGGAAAGCTTGCCAATAAGCATATCTATTCGCTCAGACAGGATAAAAACTGCAAGTGGCTCTTTATCTGCCGTGGAAAGGATCCTGTAAATAAGGATCTGACTGAGCTTGACAAGCTCACGGTTACGGTCAATGAGGTCTGCTATCCCGTGCTTTACGACACCCTGAGCGGAAATATCAATCCCTATCCCTGCGCTCACAAAAACGGAAAGACCGTCATATCTCTTGATATGTATTCTCACGACAGCGTGCTTTTCAGACTTGATGAAAGCGGAGCTGAGGTTGCAGAAAATAAAAAATCCGAATATAAGGGCAATGTAAACACAATTCCGAACGAGGTTGATTTCAAGCTTGAGGAGCCGAACGTTTTCCTGCTTGATATTGCGGAATTTAAGGTTGATGACGGCGAATATCTTCCCGAAGAAGAAATTCTTAAAGCCGATAATATCGCAAGAGAAACGGTCGGAATTAAACTGAGGGGCGGCAGCGTTGCTCAGCCGTGGACCTTTCCCGAAGAAACTCACGAACACACAATTACTCTTCGTTACACGATTGAAAGCGAGATAGACTACGAAGGCGCACAGCTTGCTCTTGAAACTCCCGAAAAATCCGAAATCATTTTTAACGGGGAAAAGATAAGCAACAAGCCCGTCGGAAATTATGTTGATATTTCAATTTTCAAGGTCGATCTGCCTAAGATCAACAAGGGCAAAAATATTCTTGAAATTACCCTTCCTCTCGGCAACAGAACGAACACGGAGGCTTGCTATATCCTCGGTAATTTCGGAGTTAAGGTAAACGGAAGAAAGGCTGTTATAACCGAGATGCCCGAAAAAATTCCGTTCGGAAATCTTGTTTCCTACGGTATGCCTTTCTACGGCGGAAATACCGAATATAAATTCAAAGTAAAGCCTAAAAACGGATCGGTAAGAATTGCTGTTTCCGATTACCGAGGCGGACTTGTCAGAGTTTATGTTGACGGTGAGGATAAGGGAACGATTATCTATGCTCCGTATGAGCTGACGGTTGACGGACTCACAAACGGTGAGCACGAAATTACTCTGAAGCTGTACGGTCACAGATACAACACCTTCGGCGCAGTACATATTGTAAATAAAAATGAAAGATGGCACGGTCCCGGTGTTTGGAGAACAACCGGAGAAAACTGGAGCTATGAATACAATTTGGTTGATTTGGGTATTTTGAAATCCCCCGTAATTGAAGTTTAATAAAAATTGGAAGGCTTGTATCGGTTTAAATACCAATACAAGCCTCTCTGTTTAGTTTAGTTTAGTTTTGTTTTTTTTTGTTCTTCGCTTAGTGCGACAGTCCATCTTATAAGAATTCTTTTATTTTTTTTGCATCACTATAACCTACTTTATAAAGTCGGTCAAGAGCTTCTTTATCCTTTGTCAGAGTGCTCATTTTTCCGATGCTTTCGGGACTTACAATAAGCACCTTTCCCTCGTCGCTGAGTTTTTTTGCGTAGTTCAGAGATTTTTCAACCTTATTTTTTCTGTTAAGAAGGTCGTCGGAAACCTCGGGAAATTTCTTTTTCATCGCATGACCGACCATTTCGTCAAGAAAGAAATTTCCAGCATTATCAATCGGTTTAGTCCATATTACCACAATTTTTTCGCAACCCTTTTCAATGGCAAATTTAAGCGGAATAGGATCGCTGATTCCTCCGTCAAAATATCTGTTATCCTCCTCAATCGCAGGCGAACATATCATCGGAATACACGAGGAGGCTTTTAAATGCCAGTAGTTATCCTTTTTCATATCCCCTGCGTAGAGATATTCGGGTTTTCCGCTTTTTGCGTTCGTTGCGATTATATAAATTTCGCTTTCGTTCTCGCTAAATTTGTCATAGTCAAAAGGATCTTCACCGTTGCTGTTGCTGAGCTTTCCGTAAACATAATCAAGGTCAAGGTAATACTTTTTCTTGATCACATTGCCAAAGCTCATATATTCTTTTCTGAAAGCGTATTCGTGATAAAAATTGTAATTTCTTCCCCTCTGTCCCGATGTGAAAGAAGCAATGTTTGCACTTCCTGCGGAAATGCCGATGCACATATCAAAAGCTATCCCGTTATCAAGACAGTAGTCAAAAACTCCTGCACCGTAAATATC
>JAXJRE010000008.1:0-7288 GCA_036310785.1 Acutalibacteraceae bacterium | reverse complement strand
GATAACACGGAAGCTCCGACAAAGAGTGCATACTATACAAAATGGGTTAAATTCAGAGATAACAAGCTCCGTGCGGTTCAGTATTCCGTGATTGATGAAACCGCAGGCTATATCCTTAACATTCCGAGCAGCTGGGTTGGCAGAATAACCGTTCTCGGAAACGACGGTCAATGGGATTTTTACCATTGGAACAGCTATGAGGACAAGCTCGGGCTGCTGCTTTTCAGCATTTCTTATTATGACAAAAATGACGAGCAGTCAAAGAGCAAGTATAAGGACTCCGAGATTCTTACTTCTTACGGAAGCACCGATTATGTCTACACCGTAACCCAGGACGGCTATGATTTCGGAGTTAAGGACAGCAGTCTTACCGATAATTTCAATACTACGATTTTAGGAGGAAAAAAATGAAAACAATAAAGATCCTTGTTGCAGAAGATGAGGAATCAATCAGAGAGTTTATTGTTATAAATCTTAAAAGAGCAGGCTATGATGTTGTTGAGGCCGTTGACGGACTTGACGCCTACGAGAAATATAAGCTTGATCCCGAAAGCATTTCAATCGCCGTTCTTGACATTATGATGCCGAGAATGGACGGACTTGAGCTTTGCAAGAAATTAAGAGCGATGAGCAATAACATCGGTATAATGATGCTGACTGCAAAGACGCAGGAGATGGATAAGGTCAACGGACTTTTGCTCGGAGCGGACGACTATGTCACAAAACCGTTTTCTCCGTCCGAATTTACCGCAAGGGTTGACGCTCTCGCCAGAAGAGTTTCCTCATCTTTAAAAAACAACAGTGATGAGGACGACGAGAATGTCATAACCTCGGGCGATTTCAGGCTCGACTGCAAGAGCAGGACTCTGACTTGCGCCGGCAAAAAAATTGATGTAACACAGGTTGAATTTCAGATTCTTGAATATTTCTTCCGCAATCAGGGTACAAATCTCAGCAGAACGGATATCCTCAATCATGTCTGGGGTACCGAGTATTTCGGAGAAGAAAAGATTGTTGACGTTAACGTCAGAAGAATCAGGAAAAAAATCGAACCCGATCCTTCAAATCCAAAGCATCTTTTAACCCGCTGGGGCTTTGGCTACGTTTGGATCTGATAGCTTTACATAAAACATAATCGGGAGGTGATACAGGTGGCAAAAGAGAAAGACAAGGTTAAATACAAGGGCGGTCTAACAAAACGCTGGATTTTTCAGACTTCAACCATTATAGTTGCCGTTCTTCTCATCCTCTGTATCATTGCCGCTTATTTTATTCATTCCTATTATTACTCAACCGCAAAAAGAAAGATTGAGTCATATGCAAGCAGTACAGTCGATATTTATTTTGAAAATTACGCTTCGACCGACGATAAGGTGTTTGAAAAAGGCGCACGTGAATATATCGGTGACTTTACCGACAAATCCTTTGTTGAAGTCTGGGTGCTTGACAAATACGGCAATGTTTTCATTTCTTCCAGCGGCTTCCCAGTGACCGAAAAGGTAAAGATACCCGAATATGAGGAAGCTCTTACCTCTCCGCAGAACAAAGCCGTTTGGCAGGGTGAAAATTCTTCGGGCGAGAACATAATAGCCCTGACAAAGGTTATCACAACACCCGAAAATAAGCAGGCCGGCTCGGTAAGATATATGATTTCACTTGCCGATATCGACGATCAGATTGCAACGTGGTATTTTATTATTTTCATTGCGTTTTTGGTTCTGGTCTTTTTGCTGATGATTTCAGGTACAATCTTCATCAATTCCATTGTCCGTCCCATTCAGGATGTTTGCGTTACGGCCAAGATGATAGCTGACGGAAACTATGACGCAAGAATAGATCATTATCTCTACAACGATGAGGTCGGTCAGCTTTGCGACACAATCAACGAAATGGCGGAGAAAATCAAAACCTCCGATAAGATAAAAAATGACTTTATTTCAACCGTTTCTCACGAGCTGAGAACTCCTCTCACGGCGATCAAGGGCTGGGGTGAAACGCTTTTACAGATCGGTGACACCGATCCGAATCTTACAAAACGAGGAATGAACGTTATCATAAACGAATCCTCCCGTCTTAACGGTATTGTTGAAGAATTGCTTGATTTTTCAAGAATACAGAGCGGCAGAATGGTGCTTAAAAACGAAAAGATGGATATTCTTGCCGAGCTGGACGAGACTGTCTTTGCGTTCAGGGACAGAGCGGCAAGAGAGGGTATTGACCTTGTTTACAACGCTCCCAATCTTCCGGCTCCGATGGACGGCGATCCCGACAGAATAAAACAGGTTTTTGTAAATATACTTGACAATGCTTTGAAATACACAAAACAGGGCGGTAAAATTGTTGTTTCCGCCGAGGTTAAGGACGATACGATCACCATAATTTTCTCTGACACGGGCTGCGGCATTTCAGCCGAGGATCTTCCTCACGTCAAAGAAAAATTCTACAAGACGAATATGACCGTTCACGGATCGGGAATAGGTCTTGCGGTTGTTGATGAAATAGTTCGTCTTCATAAAGGTACATTTGATATAGACAGCGTACTCGGTCAGGGTACTTCCGTAACAATCAGGTTTGACATTGACCATGTTGAGCTTGAGGACGTATGGGATATTGATGCGGCAATAGCCGCCGAAAACGAAAAGAAAGCTATGGAGGAAAATGAAGATGCCTGAAGAAAATAAAGTAAGCGTCGGCGGACAGGCGTTGATGGAGGGCGTTATGATGAACGGCCCGAAAGGCGTTGCAATGGCGCTCAGACTGCCCAACGGCAAGATTGAAACTCAGCTTAAAAAAGCAACCTTTTTAAAGGATAAACATAAATTTGCAAGACTTCCGTTCATAAGAGGTCCTATCAGCTTTGTTGAGCAGATGATTTTCGGCTACAAATGTCTTATGGAGTCAGCCGAGAAAACGACCGCGCTCGAAGATGACGGAACAGAGGAAATGTCAAAGCTTGACCGTTGGCTGACCGATCACTTCGGACCTAAGATGATGACTGTTATCGGTATTATTTCCGGAGTTATCGGCTTTGCGCTTGCGTTCTTCCTGTTCATGTGGCTGCCTAGTCAGGTCGCCGACCTCATTCTCGGAAAGGCCGACAGCAATGTTTGGAAGCCTGCCATCGAGGGAGTTATGAGAATTATTATTTTCATAACATATATGTGGGCTGTTTCTCTGATGAGCGATATTAAACGCCTGTTTATGTATCACGGAGCGGAACACAAGTCTATTTTCTGCTATGAGAACGGACTTGAGCTGACCGTTGAGAATGTTAGAAAACAGCGTCGTTTTCATCCGAGATGCGGAACAAGCTTCATCTTCCTTACGCTGATAATCAGCATTATTATCTCCACAGCCGTAGTTATTATCTTCCCCGGAGTTCGTGATTACAAGGCGATATGGATGATTATTAAGCTTCTTATCCTGCCAATAATTATGAGTATAGGCTACGAAGCGATCCGTCTTGCAGGCAAGAAAAACAATCTCTTTACAAAAATTATTTCAGCACCCGGTTTGTGGTTACAGAGAATAACCACAAAGGAGCCGACGGACGATATAATTGAGGTTGGCATTGCTTCTCTCAAGGTTTCGCTCGGTCTTGAAAACGAAAACATTAACGATAAGCCTGACGAGCCGAACGAGACGGCAGAAGATAACGGAGAGGTCGAAAATGACGGTCAGTGAGCTTGAAAAACTCGGCTCTCAAAAGCTAAAGGAAGCAGGCAAAGAGGATTCTGATTTTGACTCAAGATGTCTTTTGGAGTTTGTACTTGACTTAAATCCAACGCAGTATCTCCTGAACAGATCGGAAATAATTGATGATGGTTGTGCCGAAAAATTTCTTTCTCTGATTGAAAGACGTTGCGGAGGCGAACCGCTTCAGTACATTCTCGGCAAATGGGAGTTTATGGGACTACCGTTTTATGTCGGAGAGGGAGTTTTAATTCCTCGTCCCGAAACCGAAATGCTTGTTGATTTTGCCCTTGACTTTTTAAAAGACAAGAAAAATCCTGTTGTTTTAGATCTCTGTTCTGGAAGCGGATGTATTGCAATAAGCGTTGCAAAGTCTGTTCCCGAAGCTAAGGTTTATGCCGTTGAAAAGTCCGACTTAGCTTTTTCCTATCTCAAAAAAAACATTTGGTTAAACTGCGTTTTTAACGTTTTTGCTGTTCACGGCGACGTATTTGACAGGGCGCTTCTTACGGATATTAAACCCGATCTCATTCTCTCAAATCCGCCGTATATCCGTTCCTCGGAAATAGCTTCGCTTCAGAGTGAAGTGAGACATGAGCCGTCAATGGCTCTTGACGGCGGCGATGACGGTTTGATTTTTTACCGGGAAATTGCAAACAGTTGGCTTGATCGGCTTGCCACAGGCGGAGCGGTTGCAGTCGAATGTGCCGAGGATCAGACCGAGGATATTATCCGTCTTTTTTCTGATAAAACCAAGTATGCAGAAGCCTTCAACGACCTCAGCGGTCTTCCGAGAATGGTTACTGCAATTAAATAAAATCGGAGTTATATTATGTTAATTGATTTGATTAGAGGCGGCGACGTTCTCACAATATTTATGGGATTATGCGTCAGTGCATTTGTTGTATTCTGCGTTATGCCGATTCACGAATATGCCCACGCTCTTGTCGCCACAAAGCTTGGCGACGATACGGCAAGACTTAGCGGCAGGCTCACCCTGAACCCATTGGCACATATCCATCCTTTGGGTGCGTTAATGATTCTGCTTGTCGGCTTCGGCTATGCAAAGCCTGTTCCCGTAAATGTCCGCAACACTAAACTGAAAAACAAAAAGGTCGCAATGGCTCTTGTCGCTTTTGCAGGACCGCTTTCAAACCTGATAATCGCTTTTTTGTCAGTTTTATTGAGATATGTTGTTCTTTATTTCGCCTCTAAAAACGGCGGAGAAATGACAACAGCGGTTTTTGCTCTCAATATTTTCTTTCAGTATTCGGCAATAATCAATATAAATCTTGCCGTATTCAATCTGATTCCCATTCCGCCGCTTGACGGATCAAGGATTTTGTTTGCAATTCTGCCGACAAAATACTATTTCGGTATAATGAAATATGAAAGATATATTATGATTGCAATGTTCCTTCTTCTTCTGACAGGTGTGCTTACCTATCCTTTATCCTATCTTTCAAATCTCATCTACAACGGTTTCAATCAGTTATTCTACAATCTTTTTTAAGGTGAAAATATGGAAGCGATTTCGTATAAGCTTGATGTGTTCGAGGGACCTCTCGATCTTCTCCTGCATCTGATAAGCAAACACAAAATTGATATTAACGATATACCTATTCTTCTCCTTGTTGAGCAGTATCTTGACTATGTCCGTCAGATGAAAGAGGAGGATATGGAGATCGCCAGCGAGTTTCTTGAAATGGCGGCAAGGCTGATTTATATCAAAACTGTTTCTCTTTTACCCGTCCACGAGGAAGAAGCCGACGAGCTTAAAAAGGAGCTTCAGGGTGAGCTGCTTGAATACCAGGACTGTCAGGTCATGGCGAAGAAGCTTGCCGAGCAGGCGGACGGCTTTGACCACTATTCAAGAAAACCGGAGAAATTTCCTCCCGATATGACTTATACCCGTTTGCACCAGCCCTTTGAGCTTCTCAAGGCGTATATAAACGCTGTCGGCAGAGGAAAAAGAAATCTACCGCCGCCGATCGAGGCTTTTTCGGGCATTGTCGCTCATAAAATCGTTCCTATCAGGGAACGTGTCAGCTATATAATGGGCAGTCTTTTCCGAAAGAAAAAACAGCGATTTGTGTCCTTCTTTGAAAGGGCGGAGTCGCGCTCCGAGATGGTTGCAACCTTCCTTGCGATTCTGTCGCTTGCCAAGGATAAAAAAATTATGCTTACTCAGCAGGACGATGATCTTGAAATCGAAATGCTTGATTCTGACATTAACTTTGACGTGGAGGACGACTACATAGATGAAAATGAATGAATTGCAGGGCGCTGTTGAAGCAATACTTTTTGCCGCAGGCGAGCCGCTTGAAATAGAGCGAATTTGTCAGGCTCTTGAATGTGAGACCGAGCCTGTTGAAGAAGCGCTCAAAGGCATTGACGAAGCTTTGAAATCAATAAACAGCGGCGTCTGCCTTGTTAAAATGGATAATATGTACCAGCTCTGCACACGTCAGGATTATGCCGATCAGGTCAGAGCGGCACTTGAAATCAAAAAGAACACACCGCTTTCTGCCGCCGCTTTTGAGGTGCTTGCGGTGATAGCGTATAACCAGCCCGTTACAAAATCCTTTATCGAACAGGTCAGGGGAGTTGACTGTTCGGGAGTTATCGGAACGCTTATTGCAAAAGGTCTTATTGAGGAAAGAGGCAGACTTGAATTGCCGGGCAGACCGCTTATTTACGGCACAACGCCCGAATTTCTCAAATGCTTCTGCGTTACAAGTCTTGACGATCTGCCCGATCTACCGGAACATGAGGAGCTTCCGAAAAGCGAGGAGCTTAACGGTCAGCTTGAAATCAATCTTGACGACGGCGAGATAATAGAAAACAAAATGATTACGGGCGAGCCTGTCAAAGTGGCAGAAGAATAAACCACGGAGGTGATCGAATGACGGCACTTTACATAATTCTCGGAATTATACTGTTCTTCATAGCTGTTCTGAGCATACCTGTCGTTCTTGATCTTGAATATACCGACGCAGTCAGATGCAAGGTCTCATGGCTTTTCCTTAAATTCACTCTCTATCCTTTCCCCGAAAAGAAACCAAAGGAGGAGAAGCCTGAGGAAGAAAAGAAAGAAGAAAAGCCTGAGGAAAAGAAAGAGGATGCTCCGAAGCCGAAGAAAGAGAATTTTCTTAAAACGTTCTACAACAATCAGGGACTTAGCGGAGTTATTGAGCTTTTGAATAACTGCGTTGCGGCGTTAAAAAGATTTTCGGTCAAGCTTATAAAAAGAGCGGTTATTATTAAAAAATTTCATCTTGATGTTCATATCACAGAGGGCGATGCCGCGGCAACGGCAATTAAGTACGGCAAGGTCTGCTCTGCACTTTATCCCTCGCTCGGGTTTATCTGCTCGAATATGAAGGTCAAGGACTATAAGGTCAACGTGTTTGCCGATTACTGCGGTGAAAAAACGACCGTTGAATTTGTTACAAAATCTGCATTTATTCCAAGAGCATTGATAAATGCAGGCATTGCACTTGTGTTCAGCTTGTTAAAACAGCTTTTAAAGGTTGTTATATCAAATATTAAATCATCAAACAATAATACAAAAAGAAAGGCGGACTAAACTATG
>JAXJRE010000007.1:0-10057 GCA_036310785.1 Acutalibacteraceae bacterium | reverse complement strand
TCCCCTCAAGGGGAAGGCTGGAAAATTTGATGAAACATTATCTGTCTTTCCTTGTTGCAAGGGGAAGGAAAAAATCCCAAACGCCGTGTCTGACGTTTGGGATTGCTGATTCTGATTCAGTTTATTTCAAATATTTCTCGATAAAAAATCTCGGACGTCCTTTGGTCTCAAGATATATTTTTCCGATGTATTCGCCGACGACTCCGGTTGCAATAAGCTGAAGAGAACCGAAAAACCATATCGAAAGAACCGTGGAGGTCCAGCCGGGAACGGTGTTGTGAACGAAATAGCTGATTAGAGCATAAATTGCAAAGACAACGCTGAGTATCAGGGTTATTCCGCCGAGAGCGGTGATAAAGCGAATTGGTTTGATCGAAAACGAAGTGATACCGTCAAAGGCGAAGGTAAGCATCTTTTTCAGCGGATATTTGGATTCGCCTGCAAGACGTGGCGCACGGTCATAGGTGACTGTGGAAGATTTGAAACCTACAAGCGGAACCATTCCCCTGAGGAACAGGTTGACCTCCTTGAAGTCAAGCAGAGCTTTGACCGCTCTGGAGCTCATCAGCCTGAAATCAGCGTGGTTGTAGACCGTTTCAACACCCATAAGGGACATAAACTTATAAAATCCCTGCGCCGTGGTACGCTTGAAAAATGTGTCGGTTTCACGGGAGGCGCGGACGCCGTAAACAATTTCGGTGCCGTTGTTGAAATCATCAACCATTTTGTCGATTGCGTTAACATCGTCCTGAGCGTCGGCGTCGATTGTGACAATCATATCGCAGTCGTCAACAACGGTTGACATTCCGCCGAGAAGCGCATTCTGATGTCCTCGGTTGCGTGAGAGCTTAACTCCGATAAATTTAGGATCAAGCTCATGCAGACTTTCTATAATGCTCCATGTTCCGTCCTTTGAACCGTCATCGACAAAGGCGACACGGCTGTTTTCGCTGATTTTTCTCTCGCTTATCAGGCTATTGAGCTTGTCGAGAAAAATTTTTGAAGTCAGCGGAAGAACTTCTGCCTCGTTGTAGCACGGAGCAAGAATATACAGGGTTTTAGGCGTCATGTTCATTTCCCCTTCAATTCAAAAAGATAAAATGTTCTTGTATAATCGCTTTTGAAAATATTTGGGTTGCTTAAAGAATAGTCCTTGCAAATTACAATTTTATAGTCCGTATTCAGGGCGGAATTTTCTTCGTAAATATCCTCAACCGTTTCCTCGGGATTGATAACGGCTACGACAAAATCGGCAAGATGCTCATTGATATAACGGTTTTGCTCGTCAACATTTTCGCTGTATTTTTCATACAAAAGATTTTGTTTTTCAAAATGACGGAATACAGGAAGCTGATCTGCGGCGAGGTAAATTCCGGTGTCAAGACATCCGTAATTAAGAATTATTCCGTCCGAATTGTGAGATTTTATATACCTGACAGCTTCCGTCTGAACCGTGCTTTCACCTTTGCGGGGGAGGTCGGTTGAACAGATATTAAGATAATTTCCGCAGATGACCGACGCAACAATAAAAACAGCACAAACAACTGCGGATACAGCCTTGCCCGACTTGCCTTTTATCAGCTTTTCGGCGGCAAAGAATACTGCGATGAAAGAGAAAACGGTGAAAACCGAAAGAGGCAGGAGATAGTAGCTGTAGCTTCTTATTCCGAAATAAATGATATATATTCCGAGAAAGCATACAAAGGGAACGGACAGCCTTGAAAAAAGCTTTTTCTCGGTAAAAATATTTGTGAAAAGGAAAGCAAGGAGTCCCAACAGGCTGAAAATGAGGACGGCAGGGGAGGTTAAAAGATTTGTGCCGATGATATAGATCGGCTTCCATAAGCGTGTGAAAAAGCTGAGCTTTTCCGTCATGGGATAAGCCGTTGCGTTGAGAACAAAATAAGTGTAAATGAAATCACGCAGACCGCCCTTGACGGCAAAATATACTATCCAAGGAACTATCGCCGCACCCATACCGCCGAGGAAGACGAGGGCGTTTATAACGGCTTTTTTGAAATCTTTCTTTGCAAAAAGAGTGTAGAGTGAAATGTATGCCGCCCACGCAAACCAGAAGCCGATAACGGTGAATTTTATCATTGCAACACAGCCTGCAAAAAAGCCGACAAGGAAAAATACGGAGCGCTTGGGCAGGCCTTGCTCTGTGTTTTTAAAATACCGGCAGAAATAATAGATGCTTATCATCAAAAACGGCAGACAAAATTCTTCTGCGCTGTCGCCGTAGTAGTAGCAGGCGGAATTTACCGTAACAAAGCAGGTCAGGACGGCGGAAGCGACAGACCAACACGTTCCGACATAGAGCGAGGCGATCTTGAAAGCTGCAAAAGCGGTCACGCAAAGAGTAAGTGATTGCATAACGTAAACGCCTGTAAACGTGGTGTCGGAGATGAAACAGGCAAGAGCGTGAATGAGGTAGAGCAGGGGACCTTTCTGTTCAAAGATATCTTTGTAAACCGTCATTCCGTTCGCCATGGCCTTGCCGACTGTCAGAAAAGCGTTTGCGTCATTCCACGGATTTGTTGCGTAACGTGGGCTTGAAGCCGTGCAGATATAGAGAATTGCAAAAGCAAACGCCGCAAAGAAAAGAAAAATCGGGACATTCTTTTTTGCTTTGAGCAGTATTTTGCTCATGACAATTCCACCTTTCCGAAAATATATTTTATTATAGCATTACAGTTATAATAAAGTCAACAAAAATCAAAACATAAAGCCGGCAGATATAGGAAGTAATTTTTGTGTTAAAACGCTTGAAATGATACACCTTTTATATTATAATTATAAAGTTAATAAGTTAAAAAGAGAGGTGTGCCCTTTGAGTGAAGGCACAACAAAAAAGATAATAAAAGTGTCTGATGAGGAGATGGCAAAGCAGCAGGAGTTTTCCGACCGTGTCAGGACGGTTTTGACGTCAAAATTCGAGCCGTCAATGCCGCTTGCTTTCGTCCATACCTACGGCTGTCAGGGCAATGTTTCGGACGGAGAACGCATCAAGGGAATCCTTGAGTCTCTCGGCTACGGCTTTACTGACGATGTCGAACAGGCAGACCTTATCCTTTACAACACCTGCGCCGTCCGTGAACACGCAGAGGATCGTATTTACGGCAATGTCGGTGCGATCAAGAGACTGAAAAAGTCCAATCCAAATCTGATAATCGCCCTTTGCGGATGTATGATGCAGCAGGAAAGAGTTGTTGAAAAGATCAGGAAAAGCTATCCCTTTGTCGATCTCGTTTTCGGAACTCATGTTATTCACAGAATACCCGAACTCATTTACCGTGTGCTTTCAACCGGAAAAAGAGTTTATGAATGTCCCGATTCGGCAGGGGTTATCGCCGAAAATCTTCCTGTCAGGCGTGACGGCAACATCAAGGGCTGGCTGCCGATAATGTACGGCTGTAACAATTTTTGCAGTTATTGCATTGTTCCCTATGTCAGAGGACGTGAGAGAAGCCGAGAGCCTGAGGACGTAATCAAAGAGGCAAGGGAGCTTATCGCTTCGGGCTGTAAGGATATTACTCTGCTCGGACAGAATGTTAATTCCTACGGTAAAAATCTTGACAGGGATATAAACTTTGCCAAGCTCTTGAAAGAGATCAACGATATCCCCGGCGAATTTACGATCAGGTTTATGACCTCACACCCCAAGGACTGCACAAAGGAACTGCTTGACACCATGGCGTCCTGCGACAAGGTCGCAAAGCACCTGCATCTGCCGTTCCAGAGCGGAAACAACAGGGTGCTTAAAGAGATGAACCGAGGTTATACAAGGGAGAAGTACCTTGAGCTTGCAAGCTATGCAAGGCAGGTAATGCCCGACCTTTCGATGACGAGCGATGTTATTGTCGGCTTTCCGGGAGAGACCTACGAGGAGTTCAGGGACACGGTTTCCCTGATCGAGGAGGTCAGGTTTACCTCTCTGTTTACATTTATTTTCTCACCCCGACCGGGTACGAAAGCGGCCGAGATGCCCGATCCCGTTTCCCGTGAGGAGAAGGGCAAATGGTTCAAGGAGCTGACGGACGCTCAGGAGAGGATAGCCTCACAGCGTACGGCGGCGATGAAGGATAAGGTATATACCGTCCTTTGCGAGGGATATGCAAGAGACGGCATACTGAACGGCAGAACTCAGGGTAACGTGATGATAGAGTTTCCCGAGGTTGAGGGAAAGGACGTTATCGGAAAGTTCTGCAAGGTTAAGGTTACAGATCCTCTGACATGGATAGTCAGAGGTGAATTGGAGGAAGGCTGAAAAAGCTTTTCTTTGAAAAATAAATTATAAGGAGTAACACAATGGACATTATTGAAATCACAAGACAGCTCGGTGCGGCAATTCAGCAGGACGAGCGTTATCTTGCATTCCACGAGGCAAGAAGAACAAATGAGGCTGACACGGATCTCAACGATCTTATCAACAAGATTCAGCTCATTCATATGTCGTATCAGCATGAAGCAGCTAAGGACGACGCAAACGAGGAGAAGCTTGCCGCATACGACAAGGAGTTTTCCGAGGTATATCAGGCTGTTATGGCTAACGAGAATATGCAGAAGTACGAAGCCGCACGTCATGCGGTTGACGATATGATGAACGAGATTACGGCTATTCTTTCCCTCTGCGTACAGGGTGAGGATCCCGAGACCTGCCAGCCGCAGGAGGAGCATCACTGCTCAGGCGAATGCGGCTCATGCGGCGGTTGCCACTAAAAACTATCGGCTCCCCTGTAAAAAGGGGAGCTATGGAAATTAAAAAACGGACGATAAACTGAGGTGAAAACAGATGGCTGAAATGACGCCGATGATGAAACAGTACCTTGAAATTAAAAAGGAATATCAGGACACAATCCTTATGTTCAGGCTCGGTGATTTTTACGAGATGTTCTTTGAGGACGCAAAGGTTGCCTCAAAGGAGCTTGAGCTTGTGCTGACGGGCAGGGACTGCGGACAAGAGGAGCGTGCGCCGATGTGCGGCGTGCCTTTCCACAGCGTTGATTCCTACATAGCAAGGCTTGTTTCGAGGGGCTACAAGGTCGCTATCTGTGAACAGACCGAGGATCCTGCGGCGGCAAAGGGAATAGTGAAGCGTGATGTTATCCGTGTGCATACTCCCGGTACGGTCATTGAAAGCAGTATGCTTGACGAGTCGAAGAACAATTTTCTCTGCTCGATCTGGCTCAACGGGAACAGCGCAGGAGTCTGCTTTGCCGATGTTTCAACGGGCGAGGTCAGCCTCACTCAGCTTGAGTCCAAAACCGTCGGCAACGACATTGTAAACGAGCTCGGCAGATATATGCCGACCGAAATTCGCTACAATTCCGCAGTTGTAAAGAACGACAAGATCAGAGAGTTTATCAAAAACCGTGTCGAGTGTACCGCCGACGAGATCGACAGCGTAAAAATTACCGTCGATTACAGCCGTCAGCTCATCACCGACCATTTTAAAAAGAGCTTAACCGAGCTTGGCATCGAGGGCAACGACGAGGCGGTCTGCGCTTTGGGCGCAACGATCGACTACCTGACCGAGGTGCAGAAATCGGGACTTGATAATATTCGGGAGATTGACTTTTATTCGGAAAATCAGTTTATGAAAATTGACTTTTCCTCCCGAAGAAATCTCGAATTGACCGAGACGATGCGAAACAGGGAACGCAGGGGAACACTCCTCTGGGTGCTTGACAAGACGAAAACCGCAATGGGCAAGCGCCTTGTCAGAAACTGGATAGAACAGCCGTTAGTCAATCTTGCGAAGATTACCAAGAGACACAATGCCGTCGGCGAGCTTTTTGACAATTCGGCTCTGCTTGAAAATGAGACGGCGGCGATATCCGACGTCAGCGATATGGAAAGGCTGATGGCGAGAATAGTTTATGAAACCGCAAACGCAAAGGAATTGAGATCGCTTTTGGCGACGATCAGACTTCTGCCCGATATCAAAAGCGGAATAGCCGAGTGCAGCTCCGCCCTTTTGAGGGAAACGCACAACAGCATTGATCTTCTTTCTGATGTTGCCGAGCTTATAGATACGGCTATCAGCGAAGATCCTCCGTTTACCGTGCGTGAGGGCGATATGATAAAGGACGGCTTCAATTCGGAGCTGGACGAGCTGAGGGACATTGTTCATAACGGCAAGGGCTATATTGCCGCAATTCAGCAGACGGAGCAGGAAAAAACAGGTATAAAGAAGCTTAAAATCGGCTACAACCGAGTGTTCGGCTATTACATCGAAGTGCCGAATGCGTTCAAGGAGCTTGTACCCGAGGAATACATAAGAAAACAGACGCTTGCAAACTGCGAGCGGTTTATTACGAGCGAGCTGAAGGATCTTGAAGCAAAGGTTCTCGGCGCTCAGGAAAGGATAGTAAAGCTTGAATACGAGATTTTCGTTCAGGTAAGAAGCAAGGTTGCCGACGAGCTTTACAGAATACAAAAGACGGCTCATGCCGTTGCAACGGTCGATGCGCTCTGCTCGTTTGCGAGGGTTGCTTTGCAGAACGATTATTCCTGTCCCGTAATGACGGACGGCAGTGAAATAATCATCAAGGACGGCAGACATCCCGTTGTTGAAAAGATGATGAAGGACGCTCCCTTTGTGCCGAACGACACAACGCTCGACTGCAAGGATAACCGATGCGCCATAATCACAGGCCCGAATATGGCAGGTAAATCGACTTATATGCGTCAGGTCGCTCTGATAGTCCTTATGGCGCAGTGCGGCAGCTTCGTTCCTGCTTCAAGCGCACAGATCGGACTTGTTGACAGCATATTTACCCGTGTCGGTGCAAGCGACGATCTCGCTTCGGGACAGTCCACCTTTATGGTCGAGATGAGCGAGGTCGCAAATATCCTCAAAAATGCCACGAAAAAGAGCCTGCTTATCTTTGACGAGATTGGACGTGGCACGTCCACCTTTGACGGAATGAGCATTGCCCGTGCCGTCCTTGAATACACAGCCGATCCTAAAAAGCTCGGAGCAAAGACTCTCTTTGCAACTCATTATCACGAGCTGACCGAGCTTGAAAACGAGATTGACGGAACGAAGAATTACAATATCTCCGTAAAGAAACGGGGCGACGATATAACCTTCCTCAGACGAATTGTCCGGGGCGGCGCAGACGGAAGCTACGGTATTGAGGTTGCAAAGCTTGCAGGAGTGCCGAATGCCGTTGTCAGCCGTGCAAAAGCGATTTTGTCCGAGCTTGAAGAAAAGGGCGCTGTCACCGTCATCAGAACGGTCGAAAAGAGCGACGATGACGATATGCAGATTTCCTTTGCATCGAACGAGAGCAACGAAATAGTTGAAGAACTCAAAACGATAGATATCAACACTCTCACTCCGATCGAGGCTTTGCAGAAGCTCTATGAGCTGAAAAACAGAGCGGATAAGCTGTGAGAAAACAATAACAAGTAAGAAAGAGGTGATCTTATGCCGAATATCAATGTTTTACCCAAGCATATTGCGGAGCTTATCGCCGCAGGCGAGGTGGTTGAAAGACCTTCTTCTATCGTCAAGGAAATAATGGAAAATGCGATTGACGCAGGAGCGGATAAGATCACGCTTGAAATAAAAAGGGGCGGTATCACCTATATCCGCATTACGGACAACGGATGCGGAATTGACAGGGATAATATCCGCAAGGCTTTTATCAGCCACGCTACAAGCAAGATATCCACGGCGGACGATCTGAACGAGATATGCACCCTCGGTTTCCGTGGTGAGGCTCTTGCCTCGATAGCCGCTGTTTCTAGAGTTGAGGTTATGACGCGCGGCGAGGGCGAGGAGGTCGGAACCCGTTACTGCATCGAGGGCGGCGAGGAAACGCTGCTCGACGACGCAGGCTGTCCCAAGGGAACAACGCTTATCGTCAGGGATCTTTTCTACAACACCCCTGCGAGAATGAAGTTTTTGAAAAAGGACGTCAGCGAGGGTAATGCGGTTGCCGCCGTTGTTGACAGGATAGCCCTTTCCCACCCTGAGGTCAGCGTGCGATTTATCCGTGATTCCAAGGATGTGCTTTTCACTTCGGGTGACGGAAAGCTTGAAAACGCAATTTACAGTACCCTCGGCAAGGATTTTGCGTCTACGCTCATTCCCTGTGACTATGAGCTTGAGGGCGTGAGAGTCAGCGGATTTATCTCAAAGCCGTTCAATGCACGTCCCAACAGAATGATGCAGTATTTTTTCCTCAATGACAGATTTATAAAGACACGCACGGGTATGGTTGCCCTTGAGGAGGCATACAAAAACTCCATTATGATCGGCAAGTTCCCTGCCTGTGTACTGAAAATACATATTGCACCCGGAGCGGTTGACGTCAATGTTCACCCGTCCAAGACCGAGGTGCGTTTCGAGAACGAAAAGCTGATTTTTAATGCGGTATATTACTGTGCCAAGTCCGCCTTACAGCAGGGCGACACAAGAGTTCAGGCGAATTTCAAGCAGAAAGTCGCAAAACAGTTTATGCCTAAGCCCAACGAGGGCAAGCAGATAAAAATATACGAGCAACAGCTTGAACAGGTTAAAAAGGAAAGTCGGCCGAAAGAGGATTTTTGGAGCAAAACCACATCCGAGGAGTTTGTTAAACTCGCAGAGACTAAGAAGCCCGAAAAAATCACCTTTAACGACAGCTCGGAATTTTCGCTGAAAAAGGACGAAGAACCCGACCTTATTCCCGTTATCAAGCCTGTTGAGGAGGTCAGGCCTCCCGTTATTGAAGCGGTTGAAGAATCTGTTCCCGAGGTGAAAGAGGAACAGCCTGTTACCGTGATTGAAGATGAAAAACCCGAGCCCGAGCCGTACAGAGTTATCGGCGAAGCGTTCAAAACCTATATATTGGTCGAGCAGGGCAAAAAGCTTTTGATAATCGACAAGCACGCCGCACATGAGCGTATGCTGTTTGAAAAGCTCAGAGCAAACGGCGGAGAAATTGAAACTCAGATGCTTTTAGCACCCGTTACCGTCACCCTCAGCAAGGAGGAATACTCGGCGGTGCTTGATAATCTTGACCTTCTGGACAAGGCAGGCTACCGAGTTGAGGACTTCGGCGGCGGAATGGTGATCGTCAGCGAATGTCCTACTGCGGTTGCGGACGCCGATCTTGCCGAAGTTATTATGGAGCTTGCAGGTTATCTTGTGAATAACCGCAGGGAGCTTGTTTCCGAAAAGCTGGACTGGATATATCATTCAACCGCTTGCAGAGCGGCGATCAAGGCAGGCGACAAAACAAGCGAATACGAGCTTGAAAAATTTGTCGAAAAGCTTTTGAACGATCCCGACATTCGGTACTGTCCTCACGGCAGGCCCGTGCTGATAGAAATGTCAAAATACGAAATTGAAAAGAATTTCGGCAGAGTATAAAATAAAAAGGAGCTGATCGGATTGAATAAAATACCTGTTGTCGCCGTCGTAGGACCTACGGCTTCGGGTAAATCCGATCTTGCTGTTGAAATATGTATCCGCTTCGGCGGCGAGGTTGTTTCGGCGGACTCCATGCAGATTTACAAGGGTATGGATATTGCAACCGCCAAGCCGACCGAGGACGAGAAAAAAGGAGTTCCTCATCATATGATGGATTTCCTTGATAACACCGAGCCGTACAGCGTTGCCCTTTATCAGCAGGCGGCGGCAGAGTGCATTGAGGATATTCATTCGAGGGGAAAGCTCCCTGTTATTGCAGGCGGAACGGGGCTTTATATTGACACCTTGCTGAACAACGTTAAGCTCAGCGAAAATTCGTTTGACGAGGAGCTTCGCCGTTCGCTTCTGCAAAGGGCGCAGGACGAGGGAGCGGAGGTCTTGCTTGAAGAGGTCAGAGCCATTGATCCCGAATATGCGGAAAAACTGCACCCGAACAACGTAAAAAGGATAGTCCGTGCGCTTGAGGTTTTCAAAACTACGGGCACAACAATGACCGAGCAGGCGGAGCTTTCAAAGCAGGCTTCTCCCTATGAGAGCTGCATTATCGGACTTGATGCAGAGGACAGACAATTTCTCTATGACAGGATCGACCGCCGTGTAGATATTATGCTTGAAAGAGGGCTTGAG
>JAXJRE010000006.1:0-2768 GCA_036310785.1 Acutalibacteraceae bacterium | reverse complement strand
CAAGCGCAATCCGTTGTTTTCTTTTCTTCTTTCTTCTTTCCGAAATTAAACAGAGCCATAACAACTACCTCCAATTTTTTATATAATAAACGGTTGGATAAGGTTAAAAGAATATCCAACAATTATTATTCCGGCTGTGCAAATAGCAATAAATATTCCCAAAAGCTTAGGTTTGACCGCTTTGCGAAGCATAATCATTGACGGCAGAGAAAGCGTTGTAACCGCCATCATAAAGGACAGCACTACGCCGAGCAATGCGCCCTTTGCAAGCAGAGCCTCGGCAATCGGTATTGTGCCGAAAATGTCGGCGTACATCGGAACACCTGCGATTGTTGCAAGGATTACACCGAAAGGATTGTTATCACCGAGAACCTTTACGATAAATTCCTCGGGAATCCAGTTATGAATAATCGCTCCGATACCTACACCGATCAAAACATAAGGAGCAACCTTTTTGGCGGTGGCAACAACCTGTTCCCACGCATATTTCAAGCGGTCTTTGAAATTAAGTTTCTCCTGCGGAACATCAATGGATCGACCGTTGCGTATAAATTTTTCCACCTGATTTTCAAGGTGAAGTTTTTCGATCAGCGTACCGCCTGCAACGGCAATTATTAGACCGAGAACGACATAGACGACCGCAACCTTCCAGCCGAAAATGCTCATCAGCAGTACAAGACTTCCGAGATCAACCATCGGGGAAGAAATCAAGAAGGAGAATGTAACTCCAAGAGGCAGTCCGGCGCTTGTAAAACCGATGAAAAGCGGAATGGACGAACATGAGCAGAAAGGAGTTACCGTGCCAAGCAGGGCGGCAAGAATATTTGCCCATATCCCGTGAAATCTGCCGAGTATTTTTTTCGTCCTCTCCGGCGGAAAGTAGCTTTGAATATACGAAATAATCAAAATCAAAACGTCCAAAAGGACCATTATTTTAACGGTATCATAGATAAAAAACTTAATACTGCCGCCGATCCTTCCCGTCGTGTCTAGACCGCAGGCGTTCAGAAGCATTTCAACAATTCTGTTCAGCCAGTGCATACCGAGGATTTCATTCTGAAAAAAATCCCATGCGTTTTTTACCGGTTCCACAATCAATCACCTCATCATATTGTTAAATTGAAATATATCAATGTTTATGTCTTAAATCAAGCCGTGCGTGAAAGTTAATTACTGTTCACAGCACGACTTTTCACTGTCGGCGCAAGTCACATTCGTCAGCTCATGCAGATACTTTCCGGCATCCTCCGCTCCCTCTGAGGAGATAGAATAGTGCATCCATTTCCCCTCTTTCCTACCGACAACGACTCCCGAATCGCAGAGAATTTTCATATGGTGGGACAAGGTTGGCTGACTGATACTCAATTCCTCCAGCAGCTTACAGGCGCATTTCTCTCCGCTGAGCAAAAGCCTCAAAATACGAATTCTGTTCTCATCACAAAACGCTTTAAACACCGCTGCAATTTTTTTCTCGTCACGTTCCATACCGTCCACCCCCTGTTTATTAACATTATACCTGTCGTATCGATATTTGTCAATATGTTCTGCTTGTTTTTTCAGTCAATTTGAATTTTTCTTTTGAATAGCTGTTTTCTGCAACCAAAAATCCGGCAATAACGATCGCTGTCACCGCAGCAATAATTGCAATTATTTTTTTCATAAATAATCCCTTTATTCCTTATCTTTCTTGATTTTCACTCTCAATTCTTTGCAAAATCTTATTATATAAAGTGCAAATGCTTTAGATTTTATCATTAACGTACTTTCTTCCGATGTTTATTATACAGCTAACAAAGTAAAAAAGGGAAGATAGAAGAACGAAAAGCTTATCAGGGAAAAGTGAAGAGTGAAGAGGTAAAAAGTAACCCCCAAAGGCTTGCGCCTTTGGGGGTTGGTGCCGGTGACCGGACTTGAACCGGTACGATGTTGCCACCGAGGGATTTTAAGTCCCTTGCGTCTGCCTATTCCGCCACACCGGCATATAAATCGGCGACTGGTATATTATACATAACAGCCGCCGATTTGTCAACCGATTTTTGCCGATCAGCCGTTGATTATTTCGTGAAGCTTCGATCTCATCGCTTCAAGGCGAGCGTGGGCGTTATCCTTGCTCTTATCCTGAATTGAATAATAAACCTTGAGCTTCGGCTCTGTTCCCGAAGGTCTGATCGCAAGCCATGAGCCGTCCTCAAACACATACTTGAGCACGTTCTCCTTGGGAAGATCCGCAATTCCCTTTGAGAAATCGTAAACCGTCTCGATCGAATCAAAGAACTGGCTTCCGTTCTCACGGAATTCGGTCATAAGGCTCTGAATCTTCTGCGCTCCCTCAATTCCCTTGAGTACAAAGGTGTCAAGTGAATCGAGATAATAGCCGTATTCATCATAGATATCGTTGAGGGCGTCGATGAGAGTCTTGCCCTGATTGTAATAGTAAGCCGCCATCTGGCAAACGAGCATCGAGGAAACGACTGCGTCCTTATCCCTTGCGTGTGAGCCGACAAGATAGCCGTAGCTCTCCTCATAGCCGATAACAAATTTTCTGTCGCCCGACTTCTCGTATCTGTTGATCTGATCGCCGATATACTTGAAGCCTGTCAGAGTCTCGGCAACCTGAAGTCCGAAGCTTCTTGCAATATTTGCGCCGAGCTCGCTTGTAACAATCGTCGTAACAAGAGTTGACTTGCTGTTGAGCGAGTCTTTTTTCATATTAAGAACAAAATTTACAAGCAAAGCACCCATCTGATTACCCGTGATAAGTACATACT
>JAXJRE010000005.1:0-5295 GCA_036310785.1 Acutalibacteraceae bacterium | reverse complement strand
CTGCTCGGCAAAGCCCCTGCCGAGGTTGCAAAGCTATCGGGAGATACGCCCGTTATTGCAATCGTCGGAAAAAGCAAGGTCACGGATATGAGCGGTTCAAATATCAGGAGAATTTATGAGACCGACCACGGCGAAAGAAGCTTTGAGCAGATTGTCAGGGAGTGTCGGGACGACCTTACGGCGGCGGCTCACAGGGTTGCCGAGGACTTTTTCAACAGCGGGATTTGAAAGTTTTCAACATTTTCAACAGATTTTTCCACAGTTTTTGTTTAAAATCCCGTTTTTTAATGTTAATTTAGAAATAATGTAATGTCGAGGATGATTTTCCACTAAGTTTTCCACACCTTTATTGAGCCGAAAAATAATTGCTTCAAGCCGTTTTATTTTCCGAAAATCACTTGACAACGGATATTACATACTGTATAATACTTGCCTGTAAAGAAAAAAACTTTACAGGCATTTTTTGAAAGGAAGAGTGAGATGGGTAAAAATCTTGATATGACCTTACTGCTTGATTTTTACGGCGATATGCTTACGGATAAACAACGTACGTTTATCAGCTATTACTATAATGACGATCTCTCACTTTCCGAAATTGCAGCCAACGAGGGTATAACCCGTCAGGGCGTTCGTGACGCAATCAAGAGGGCGGAAGCTCAGCTTGTCGGTATGGAGGAACGGCTCGGACTTGTTACCCGATTTGAAAATATGAAAAGCGGTCTGGGCGAGATAATCGAGGTTTCCGATGAAATTGCCGCCTACAACCGCGAACACACCCTTTCCAAAGAGATTAACGATGCAACGGCCAAGATCAAGGCGGTTGCCGGAACTCTCCTTGCGGAGGACTATTCTTAACACAAGGTGGTGTGCCGAATGGCATTTGACGGTCTTTCAGAAAGACTTGAAGCCGCTTTTCAGCGTTTGAAAAGCAAAGGCTCGCTGACCGAAGCGGATGTCCGCAGCGCAATGCGTGAGGTTCGTCTGGCTCTGCTTGAGGCTGACGTTAACTACAAGGTTGCCAAGGACTTCACCGAGAAGGTCACAAAGAGAGCGGTCGGAGAACAGGTTATGGAAAGCCTTACTCCTGCTCAGATGGTTATAAAAATCGTCAACGAGGAGCTTACGGCTCTCATGGGCGGCACCAAGGCTCGTCTTGCGGTCGCCAATCATCCCCCGACAGTCGTTATGATGTGCGGACTTCAGGGTTCAGGTAAAACAACCCATTGTGCCAAAATCGCACTCATGCTAAAGAATGAAGGTCACAGACCTCTGCTTGCGGCCTGCGATATCTACCGTCCTGCCGCTATCAAGCAGCTACAGGTTGTCGGTGAGAGTATCGGAGTTCCCGTCTTTGAAATGGGACAGACAAATCCCGTCGAGATCGCTAAGGAAGCTATCAAGCTCGCCAAGGATCACGGCTACGACTATGTTTTCCTCGACACGGCAGGTCGTCTGCACATTGACGAGGAGCTTATGAACGAGCTGAAGAACATCAAGGCGGAGGTCAAGCCGCACGAAATTCTCCTTGTCGTTGACTCAATGACAGGTCAGGACGCAGTAAACGTTGCTACCTCGTTCAACGACGCTTTGGGAATTGACGGTATCGTCCTCACCAAGCTCGACGGTGACACACGAGGCGGTGCGGCACTTTCAACAAGAGCCGTCACGGGCAAGCCGATCAAGTTTGTCGGCGTGGGCGAAAAGCTCACCGACCTTGACACCTTCCACCCCGACCGAATGGCTTCGAGAATCCTCGGAATGGGCGATATGCTTTCCCTCATTGAAAAAGCGGAAATGGCTCTTGACGAGAAAAAGGCGATGGAGCTTGAAAGAAAGCTCAAGCAGAACAAGTTCGATATGAACGATCTGCTTGACCAGCTTGCACAGATCCGCCGCATGGGTTCAATCAAGGACACTCTTTCCCTTATCCCCGGAGTTGAGAAGCAGATCAAGGACGTTGATATTGACGAGCGGCAGTTTGACCGTGTCCGTGCGATAATCGAGTCAATGACTCCGCAGGAGCGTGAAAAGCCCGAAATCATCAACCCGTCCAGAAAGAAGCGAATTGCCGCAGGCTCGGGACAGGACATCGAGGCGGTCAACAGACTCCTCACCCAGCACAAGCAGATGCAGAAGATGTTCAAGCAGATGAACGGCAAGGGCAAGAAGCGCAGACGCGGACGACCCGACCTTTCACAGCTCAAGGGCTTCAATATCTAAGCTTTCAAACACGCACTCATCACTTGCGTGATTGATATATTAAACAAATATTTTTTTGGAGGAATTTTACAATGGTTAAAATCAGACTTCGCCGTATGGGCGCAAAGAAAGCACCTTTCTACCGTGTTGTTGTTGCGGATTCAAAGTATCCCCGTGACGGCAGATTTATCGAGGAAATCGGTATCTACGATCCGATGAAGAATCCTGCTGAGATCAAGATCGACGCAGAGGCAGCCGCAAAGTGGCTTGCAAACGGCGCACAGCCGACCGACACCGTTAAGGATCTTCTCAAGAAGAGCGGTATCGTTAAATAATTAAACAGAGGTTACTACAATGGACGAATTACTGGTTCAGATCGCAAAGGGACTGGTCAGCAATCCCGATGCAGTAAACGTTACTGTTGACGACATTGATGAAGACGGCGTTATCGTTTATCATCTTCATGTTGCGGCTGACGACATGGGACGTGTTATCGGCAAGCAGGGCAGAATTGCCAAGGCTATCCGTACCGTTATGCGTTCGGCGGCAAACAGAAAGGATCAGAAGATTTCGGTTGAGATCGACTGATCGGTTTGAGAAACAAGTGGGCTGTCGCACTAAGCGAAGACCAAAAGAAACCAAACTAAACAGAGAGGCTTGTATTTTTTAACCGATACAAGCCTCTTATACTTTATATTTATATTATGTTTCTTTTTAGCCGTTTTTTCCGATTTGACGTATAAACATACGCCTGTCATCGGAAGAAAACGGCTTCTTCATCTTATTGCGGCAGCCCTTTTTCGTATTAAATTATTAACACGTTAAACATAATTCCAAATTGTTTCCTGCATGGTTGATATTCTCAGAGCAACAAGAGCGTCATAGGAATTGATGTTTCCGTCCGAGTTTATGTCGGCAGCCTCCGACTGATCCGAATTAAGCTCAATTTTTCCGACGGCTTTTTGCAGTATCAGCAAGGCGTCGAGTGAATTGATTTTGCCGTCGGCATTGATATCGCCTTTGGTACAGCCTCCGCCGACAAATATTCTTATCTCCTCGTCGATCAAACCGTCGTTGCTCCTGATACCGATCCTCGCATAGCCGGGTTTAACCGCCTCAAAGGTGTTGCCCGAAACCGTGACAACTTGGCTGTTGCCTGAGCTTACGGTAAATTCAAAACCGGGTGCAAATATCGGAGCAGCCTGCGGATTAACCGTGCGTTTTTCACCGATCTTCATTGTCAGCTCAGACGGAATATCAAGAGTATATCCGTAGTTTACAAAGTCGATGCCGTTCTTCTCAGCATATTTATGCACAGCCGAATTTTTATAACAGCGGACAGTTCCCGTAAATCCGTCAAATGCACCGTCCGAAACCTCGGTAACGGTTACAGGGACATCAATATCTCCGCTTTCCGCACGACATTTAATGAGCACTCCGTCCTTAATAAGCAGTTCTTCGACCTTCTGAACGCTTACCGTCCTGCCCGTATCCTGCGAATTTACAAACAGCTTGTATGTCTTTTCGCTTTCCGATTTGACCGTACATTGCCAGATTTCGTAACCGTTCTTTTGGCTTTTTGAAAGGCTGATTTCTTCTTCTGCGCAAACGAGCTTAACAGACTCAGCATTCGGCACGGCAACAAACACATCTGCCTCGTCGCCCACCGTTTCCGCAGGATATTTCAATGCGAAGTATTCGGCGACCTCTTTTTCTCTCACAAATACGGATACGTTTTTACTGCTGTGCCATTCTCCGTCGGCAAAGTAGCTTATCTCAATATTCTTTGTGCCTGCCGAGCTGAACGGGACGTCAAGCTTTGCCGTCTTGTCTGCCGCATTTGCGGTTATGACCTTGCCCTCGGCTATGGCTCTGACCTTCTCCACCCTCTCGTTCAGGGTAAAGTTAAGCTCTGCGGTCTTGTCTGCGGAGCTTATCGTTTTAGTAAAGTTGAATTTTTCAACCATCAGACTGCGGTTTTCGACCGTTTTTTTAGCATCAAATGTGTAAAGCTCGCCTTTTTGAACGTGGTTATAATACGCTCCGATTTCCAATGTCTTCCCGTCTAAAAGATACACTACTGTCATAAGATTATAATCGCCTATTTTTTTCTCGGCAATACAGAATGAGCGGTTACTGACAGTAATCGTTAAAGGACTTCCTTCATAGAAAATTCTAAGCTTATTCGGAACGCCTTTTGTCACAACTACAATCTTATTCCTCTGACCAATTCTGCCAAGCTTATCTATAAAGCATCCTATTATCGGAGACGGACTTTCCTCTGCAAGCTTATCAACCTTTGCCATAGCTTCGTCGAGCTTTACGGAATTTTCCACCTGCGCTTTCGCCGATTCGCTGAGAGCGTCATATTCCTGCTTTGCTTCAAAGATAACATCAAGATTATCCTCAATGTTATTCTGTGGCAAGGCCTTGATAAGATTTATCACCTTCTCGAAGTCCTCGTTTGCGGTTTTTGTCACCCTGTAATCCACTTTTGCGCCACGGTATCTGAGTGAAATATATGTGTCACCTATTGCATCGGTGATCCTGTTATATACCGGACTTTGCTCTCCGAGACTGTCACTGACATAGGAGAGAGCCGCTTCAGTCTCAACAGTCTTTTCCGTTCCGTCTGCAAATACTGCTTTCAGCTCCAGACCGCTGAGATCAATATCCTCTCCGGACGTGTAGGTGAGCTTATCGGGCTTTTTGCTGATTATCAGTTTGGTCGGCTCATTGTAATTTGAGACCGTCGACATTCCGACAAGCTTGCCCTCATCGTCATAGCTCATAACGCTTACAACGCTTTCCCCGGGAACAGAAGTCAGATCGACCGTAAATCCATTTTCAAAAGGAAGCTCAAATCTTTTTTCGCCGTTGACATATACATAATATTCCGCAACATTTTCGCTATCAGAGGAAATGTAAAGTGTCGAACCGTCCAGCCTGAGCGTTGATGCTCCCGAATTGTTCAGAGGTGTACCGTTAACCGATTGATAGAAAGTCTCAAAGCTTGTCATCTGAGTGTCGATCCAATCAAGCCTGCGGCCAATCCAAAGTCTTAAATTCTCCTGAAGTCTTTCAAAATCACCGTAG
>JAXJRE010000004.1:0-5761 GCA_036310785.1 Acutalibacteraceae bacterium | reverse complement strand
TTCCTGTACCGACCACGCCGACCGTCTTGCCGTAAAGATCAAAACCCGTCAGTCCGTTCAGACTGAAATTGAAATCCCTTGTTCTGAGAAAGGCCTTGTGTATGCGGCGGTTGAGAGTCAGGAGCAAGGCCATTGCGTGCTCGGCGACCGCGTGCGGCGAATACGCAGGCACTCTGACAATCGGAATTTTGCTCTGTGCATATTTGACGTCAACATTGTTATATCCTGCACAGCGCATTGCGATGATCTTAACGCCGAGCTTATGCAGAGCGTCAACGGTCGGTGCCGAAACATCATCGTTTACAAAGGCGCAAACTGCGTCCGAGCCTTCGGCAAGCTTTGCTGTTTTTGCGCTGAGCTTCGTTTCAAAGTAGTTTATTGTGAAGCCGTACTGTTCATTGATAATGTTGAAATATTTTTTATCGTAAGGCTTGGTATCATAAAAGCTGATCGTTATCATGTTATTTCCCTCCGGAATTAGCATAAACGGTCAGCTTTTATTTATTCATTTGATTATTTTGTAAATCAGTTTTTGATTATCGGGTTCAGTATCGCTGAAAGTCAACGCATCGAAAAAGACTTTTTCGGCATCTTTTACCTTTGTACCGTCATCGGTATGGAATACGGCAAGGGTCTGCCCTTTTTCGACAAAATCTCCCGTTTTCTTTTTTAATATAATACCTGCGCTCGGATCAATGGGATCGCCCTTTTTCTCACGGCCTGCGCCGAGTATTACAGAAGCAATTCCGATTTTTTCGGCGTCCGTGTGACCGATAAAACCTTCTTTTTCCGAACGGATTTCAATTTGATATTTCGGCTGTTTGAAAAGTGAAAAGTCGTCAACTACGCCTGCGTTTCCGCCCTGGGCGGTTATCATTTCACGAAGCTTGTTAAGCGCAGAGCCGTCCTCAATCGCTTTCTCGGCAACCGACCGACATTCCTTTTCGCTCTTGTCCGAAACAAAACAAAGCATCTGAGCCGATAAAGTCAGACAAACCTCTGTCAGGTCGCTTTCGCCCTCTCCCCTTAGCGTTTTGACCGCTTCGATAACCTCAAGCGAATTGCCGATATAATTTCCGAGCGGTATATCCATATTGGTAATTACCGCCGCAATTTTCCTGCCTGCCGCCTTGCCGATCGCAACCATCTCCCGAGCAAGGTTTTCGGACTCCCCAGCGGTTTTCATAAACGCTCCGCTGCCCGTTTTGACATCGAGAACAATGCCTTGCGAGCCTGCGGCAAGCTTTTTGCTCATTATGCTTGAAGCGATGAGCGGAATACTCTCCACCGTTGCGGTAACGTCACGCAGGGAATACAGCTTCTTGTCCGCAGGAGCAAGCTCGCCCGACTGACCGACGATGCACAAGCCGATATTATTGACCTGACTGATAAACTCATCGGGTGTTAGCTCTGTTCTGAAGCCCGGAATGGCTTCAAGCTTATCGACCGTACCGCCCGTATGTCCGAGACCTCTGCCCGACATCTTGGCGATTTTTCCACCGCAGGTGGCTACTATCGGAGCAACAATAAGCGAGGTCTTGTCGCCCACTCCGCCCGTGCTGTGCTTATCGACCGTGTAACCGTCAATTCCGCTGAGGTCAATACAGTCGCCCGATTTTGCCATTTCAAGAGTCAGAGCCGCAGTTTCCCTGTCCGTCATTCCCTGAAAATAAACCGCCATACAGAATGCCGAGAGCTGATAATCGGGAATACTTTCATCGGTACAGCCCTTGACAAAGAATCTGATTTCTTCATCACTCAGCTCACCGCCGTTGCGTTTCTTGTGAATAATATCGTACATTCGCATAATATCACCCCGTTAATCTATTTATTAGGAATAATACATTCGCTATACATAAAACACTCACCGCACCATTGAGAGCAATGATACGGTGCTGTTATTACTTCTTCTGTGCCTTGATGAGGTTTTTGTAAAATCTAACCGCACCGGGGAGACAGTTGTACTCCATATTCTCGTTCAGTCCGTGCATACCCTTCATTTGCTCGGGGCCGTAGATAACCGGAGCAAAGCGGATGCAGTTTTTGCATATCTCCTGATAGAAACGTGCGTCGGTTGCGCCTGTCATAACGTAGGGACTTGAAGCAAGTCCTGGGAAGGTTTCGCCGATAACGTTTTCAACAAGATGAAAGGCTTCGCCGTTGATGTCAACAGGCTCTGAATAGTCATTTGAATAGATTACCTCTGTTTCAAGACCGTATTTTGTTGCAAGATTCTTTATGATTTCAAGGCTCTCTTTCTCGCCCTGATGAGGTATAAAACGCATATTCGCACCGAGTGTAGCCTCCTGCGGAATTACGTTGTATGCGTCCGAGCCCGACTGCATTGTAAAGGCAATCGTGGTTTTCAGCATTGCCGCCGCCTGTGAACTGATAGACGGCAGAAGTGCAATCAGCAACGGCTTGAACAGCCAGATGTTTCCTAAGAAAAATCTAAGCACAAATTTTGAAGCATAGGGCGCAAGGGTTGAGAACATTGCCGCAACCTCGGGCAGAAGCTTCTTTTTGAACGGAGAATGTTTTTCCACATCGGTAACGAAGGCGGAAAGCCTTGCGATCGGAGTATTTTTGGACGGTGCGCTTGCGTGACCGCCTGTGCTTCGTGCGGTAAACTTAACGTCTGCGTGTCCTTTTTCAAACACGCCGACCATTGCAAAATTGCCGTTGATGCCACCGATCGGATCGGCTATAATCGCTCCGCCCTCGTCGCATACGAGATACAGCTCAATGCCCCTGCGTTTAAGCTCAGCAACGATCTTAGGTGCGCCGTCGCCGCCCCATTCCTCGGTACAGGAGGAGGCAAGATAAACATCGGTCGGCGGAGTGTAGCCCTCGGCAAGAAGCTCCTCGACAGCCTCAAAGAACGCCATGACGGAAGCCTTGGTGTCAGCCGCTCCTCTGCCCCAGACCTTACCGTCGGCAATGTCGCCCGAAAACGGCTCATGCGACCATTCGCCTTCTGCAGGGACAACGTCCTGATGGCTCATAAGAAGTATCGGCTTCTCCGAGCTTTCACCCTTCCAGCGGTAAAGCAAATTGCCGTCGATCTCCGTTTTTTCAAGGTTTTCGTGAACAAGAGGAAAGAGCTTTTCGAGCAGCTTATGAAATCCGAGAAACTTTTCAACTTCGCTCTCATTTGTGTGAGAGGTCGTGTCATACTTTATCATCTCGGAAAGCTTCTTTGCAAGGCGAAGCGACTCCTGCTCGTCCTCGTTCGGCCTGTAATCGGACTTTTTCTTAGGCATCGCAAGCGTGCGTACCAATGCGATAAGCAAAAGCAGTACGATCACGGCAGGTATAATCAGAAGAAATTTCATCATTCTGCCCCCTTATTTTTCTTGTAAATATAGTATGAAATTCCGATGGCTATTGCGCCTGCGGGAATTATCATAAAGCTCGTTGAGCCGACAAGAGACGGTACGAGCATGAACAGCACGCTCATTACAACAAGCGGCGCAACCGCAATGCTCATATTCTTGCGGTAATACTTGTATGCCATAGCTCCGAAAAGAGCCGGAACAACGCTGTCAAAAGCCGGCTGAAGCGTCGGGCTCTGGAGAACGGGCTGAAGCGGAGTAAGAGCAAGCACGCCGACCGCAAGAACAAGAATCGTTACAAGCGACGAGGTTGCGATGGAAAGAGTTGAGATAATCTCGTTTTCCTTTGTTCCGGTCTTTGCGCCTACCATATCCCTTGCCGTAACGGCGCAGGGAATTTTCATATTGATGAGGTTACCCGTGATAAAAGCAAGGTATCCGCCGCCCGAGCCGAGCATCGGCGTATAGATAAGGAACTCGGCAATACTGCTGACAGTCCAGACAATACCGACGGAGAAGAAGGCCTTTGCAGTTGCTCCGATGTCGGGGAAAGCGCCGAGGTATTTACCGATAAGGAACGGTGCGCCGATAAGCATAATAACCGTTATTGCGCTGACCGCTCTGCCGAGAATATGAGTTGATTTGCTGTATTTTTCCCATACGGCATTGTTATTGTTATCCATTTCAGCGACCTCCTTATAATGCTTTTACAAGCACGGCAACCGCCATACCTGCTATCATACTGCCTGCGATCGAGAAATTGTCAACCCACGCAAGCTTCTTTTTCTCTCCGAGGAAGACGAACAGCGCCATCACAAGAGCCGACGCCGCCGCAACAATCAGCGGAAGATAATCTCCGGAGAAAGAGAAAAGTCCGTCATTTGAAACAAACGATCCGATATAGCTTCCGATGTATGCGCTGACAAGTCCGATAAACATTGCCGTCATAGCCTTGTCGCCGAAGCCTGCCTTGCCGCTTCCGCCGTCGGAGCCGAGCTTCTTTGTATATTTCTTGTTGAAGAAAATCGAAAGCACCATTCCCCACATAATACACACGCTCATAAGCAATGCGATCGTCGCAAAGGACTGCGGAGTCATCTCCGAAGCGGAGAGCTTCGACATTCCCACCTGCTCTGCCGCCGCCTGAGCGACCTGGGTTTCATAGTGAAGCGCACCGATAACCGAAAGGCGGAGCCACGGCCACGGGATTCCGAGATTGCCCGAAAGAGCGATAACTCCGAGGAGTATGCCAACGCTCGGCAGTACGGAAAAGGTTGCGCTTGATACGATTACTCTTTTCATTTTAGTAGTGTCCATTCCGAGTGCCTTGCCTGCCCTGTATGCACGGATAAGGAAAATCACGCACACAACGGCAACGAACGCAACTATTGCGCCGCAGATAAGGTACATCGGAGCACTGTTCAGCTTGGTTAATATTGATGCTCCCTGCATAATAAAACCCCTTTCTTGTTTATGGTCACCTTGATTATAATACTTTTTATCCGAATAGTAAATACAAAAAAAGAAATATCCCGACGTTTTCGTCAAAATACGGAAAGTGTATATCTTCGTCACGCAATGTCCAAAATGTTTATTTTGCATAATATGTAGTATGGGACGTGAAAAACAAGCCATATATTTATAAAAAATTTAAAGTTTATTAAACATTAAATATGATAAAAATATTGAAAGTGGACGGATCATGATGTATAATATAAAAGTTAATAATGGTTTAGTGTTGCCCGGAGGTATGGACTATGGAAGCATATTTGGATAACAGCGCAACAACACAGCCCTGCAAGGAAGCTGTTGAAAAAATGAACTTTGCGCTGAGGACGTGCTGGGGAAATCCCTCGTCTCTTCATTCCAAAGGCATAGCCGCATCCGAGCTGCTTGAGGAGGCAAGAAACAATATCGCAAAAAAGCTTTCCTGCGAAAGCGAAGAGATATTCTTCACCTCCGGCGGAACCGAAAGCAACAATATTGCCGTTTTCGGTGCGGCAAATGCTCAGAAAAGGCGCGGAAGCCGTATCATCACAACCTCAATCGAACATTCAAGCGTTGAGGAAAGCGTCAAGGCTCTTGAAAATCAGGGCTATGACGTTGTAAGACTTCGTGTGAACGAACGGGGAGTTATTGACGAAAGGCAGCTTTACGCCGCTACCAATCCGTCCGTTGTTCTCATCAGTATGATGTATGTCAACAACGAGGTCGGATCAATTCAGCCTGTCGAATTTGCAAAACGTGCCGTTGTCCATTCGGGTGCAAATGCCCTGATCCACTGCGACGCCGTTCAGGCATTCGGCAAGGTTCAGCTCAAGCCCTACAACATGGGCGTTGACCTGATGACGGTCAGCTCCCATAAAATACACGGTCCCAAGGGCGCAGGTGCTCTCTTTGTTAAGAAAGGAACGAAGCTTGTTCAG
>JAXJRE010000003.1:0-3731 GCA_036310785.1 Acutalibacteraceae bacterium | reverse complement strand
GTAGCTACTGTCACTACTCACTGAAATCTCACCTCACATAATCTTTGGCAATTCCATTGAATGATAGGAATATTTTAAACCCGTAAACCTGCATTGTCAATAGCGATAAGAAAAAAATAATTTAACAATGTTTACTTTTACTTTTTTACTTTTTTAAAATTAATTTAAACAACCGTTCTCCGCAGTTGACTTTATATTAAATTGTGTTACAATAATATAGTTAAAGAAAAGTAAAAAGTGTAATTCGGGAGGACAAAAATGCAAAAGTTGAAATTCATTTTAACCCTGCTTTTAGGAAAGGGACTTATGCTCTTTTCCAATATCTTCGCCAAGGGCAGAGGAACAAATATGCCCGGAGCAAAGGCTAACGCAATTATGCCCGATTTTATCGGTCATTTCACGGGAATTGATCCCGAAAAGGTCGTGTTCGTAACAGGCACAAACGGCAAATCAACGGCAAACAATATGATCGTTCACGCTCTCAGGGATTCGGGCAGAACGGTATGTTCAAACCTTGAGGGAGCAAATATGATCGGCGGTATCGCAACCGCTCTGATCCGTAATTCAACCCTCACGGGCAAGATGAAGACGGAATACTTCTCTTTTGAAATTGATGAGCGTTCCTTTGAGCGGATTTACAGCTACATTCCTGCCAAGAAGGTTTGTATCACCAATCTTCAGAAGGATCAGGTTCAGCGTAACGGCGAGCCTGACTACATTGTGCAGAAGTTCAGAAAAGTTTTCAACAAGGATATGACTCTTTTCCTCAATGACGGTGAGCCGAGAGCAAAGTCCTTTGAGGATTTCTCCGACAATGTTATTTACTACGGCGTTGACAAGACGCAGTATTCTTTCGTCAAGGACAAGTTCTATGACGTCACAATGCCCTGCCCCAAGTGTAACGATAAGATTTATTTCGACTATTACAACGTTGACAATGTAGGAAAATTCCACTGTGCAGGCTGTGACTTCTCCTCCGAGGATAAGGTTGATTTCTACGCTCAGAACGTAGATTTCTCCAAGTGCAGCTTCGATTGCAACGGCTATCGCTTCACCGTTACCAACAAGGAGCCTTTCTATATCTTCAACTATGCGCTTTGCATCGCCGTCTGCACCAAGCTCGGTATGACTAATGAGGAGCTTCAGAAGAGCTTTGCAAACTTCAAGAATATCAGCGGCAGAATGGAAACTCTCCAATACAAAACCAAGACGCTCAAATACATCAGAATCAAGCAGGAAAATCCCGAAACTCTCCAGACAGCCCTCGACTACATTGCCAAGGATCCCTCTCCTAAGCTTCTGCTTATGGGACTTGAGGAGCTCAAGGATTTTGCCCCGTATTACACGAACACCTTCTACGCTTTCGACGTTGACTTTGAGTCGCTCAAGAAGAACAACATCAAGCATTATATCTGCTTCTCTGAGGCTGTCGCATATGACACCGCAAACAGAATGATATACGCAGGCATCGACAGGGACGACATCTCCGTCCTCCCGAACGACAGCGACGAGGCTATTCTTTCGGAGCTTGACAAATTCGACGTTGACAACGTTTACCTTATCACATGGCTCAAAAAGTATCACGAGCTTGAAAAATCCACAAAGCAGTACGGAGGTAACGAATAATGAACACTTTGAACATCACATGGCTTTATCCCGACCTGCTTAACCTCCACGGCGACCGAGGAAACCTTATGGCCTTTGAGCGTGTCGGCACAAAGATGGGACTTGATGTCAAAATCAACCGTATCGACACCTTTTCGCAGGATATCGACTTTGAAAACTCCGACATCATCTTTATGAATGCCGGAGAAATCAAAACCGCAGACTCTATCGTCAAAAATATAAAGAAATTCGGCGATGCAATTTACAAGTTTGCAGAAAGCGGCAAGCCGATCATCGCTATCGGTACGACCGGAATGGTGCTTATCAAGTCAACGACAAGGTGCGACGGCTCCGTCGTCGAAGGTCTCGGACTGCTCGACGCAACGGCTGTTGAAAGAAAAGAAATATACGGCGACGATCTTCAATTCTCGCTTTGTGAGGACAGCGATTTTGAAATAATGGCTGTTCAGATCCACCTCGTCGATTTCTTCCTCAACGATCCCTCTATTGCCCTCGGCAAGCTAATCTACGGCAAGGGCAACAACGATAAGGACAGCACCGAGGGTGCAAAATACAAGAATGTCATTTTCACCAACGCACTCGGTCCCGTGTTCGTGAAAAACCCTTGGTATACCGAAAAGATCATAAACGAAGCTCTCAAGGCAAAAGGCTTGGAGCCTGCCGCTCCGATTGAGGAATCCTTCTTTGAGATTGAAAGAAATTCATTCAAAACAGTAAGACGTTTTATAGATCAGAAAACGGAGTAAAAAATATGTATCCTTGTATCGAGATCAAACCCGACGGCATACTTCATAACATCAGAACATTAAAGGAAATGTGTAACCGTCACGGAATGTCGCTTTCCGTTGTCACAAAGATGCTTGTCGGCTACGAGCCGCTCGTCCGATATCTTGTTGAGGAAAGCGGCATCACGTCGATTTGCGATTCGAGAATAGAAAATCTCGAAGCCTTTGTTGACATTAAGGCTGAGAAGTGGCTCATCCGCTCCCCCATGCTTTCGCAGGTCAGCGACGTTGTGAAATTTGCCGACGTCAGCCTCAACAGCGAGCTTGAAATAATCAAGGCTTTGAATGAAGAAGCCAAAAAACAGGGCAAGCGGCATAAGGTTATTCTTATGTTTGAGTGCGGCGATCTTCGTGAGGGTTGCTACACGGACGAGCTGATCCGTATTTCAAGAGAATGTCTCGGCATGACCAATATCGAGCTTTACGGCATAGGCACCAACCTGAGCTGTCTCAACGAGGTTTTGCCCTCGGAGAACAATATGAAACTGCTTGAACAGGCGGTCAACGCCGTTCAGGACGAATTGGGAATCAGGATTCCTGTTGTTTCGGGCGGAGCGTCAAGCTCGATCAGGCTTTTATCGGAGGGAAATCTCCCGTCCGTTATCAACAATATGAGAATGGGAGAGGCTGTTTTTCTCGGCAACATTCCTGTGCTTGATGAACCGTTCAGCGGTGCAAGAGAGGATAACTTCATTCTGAAAGCGGAAATAATCGAGCTGAAAGAAAAACCGTCCGTTCCCGAAACCCTGCCGCAGAATACGGACAAGCTGATGAAGCGAGCGATCACGGCAATCGGCAAGCAGGATATTTACCTCCCCGGTCTTAAATGTGCCGACAGCCGAATCAAGATAATCGGCGGCTCAAGCGATCACGTCGTCCTTGACATCAGCGAATGTGAAGACGATTATAAGATTGGCTCGACGGTTGATTTCAAGATGACCTACAGCTGCCTGCTCAACGCAATGACGTCGAAATACGTCAGGAAAAATATATTTAAATAAATCAACAGAACTGCAAAAACTGCAAGTAATCCGAAAGGATAAGCTTGCAGTTTTTTGATATTTTTACATATTTGACTTCATACAATCAGTGGCTCCACCTTTGGGGGAGCTGACTGAGGGGAAATTATTTTTCAAATTTCCTTTTCAGTCCTGCGGCAAACAGCGCAATTCCTACTGCACCGCTTGCGGTCAGAATAATCGTCAACACGTTTCCGTTTGTGCAGTTCGCCCAATCGTTGAAATTTACGGTCATATCAACAGCTTCGTCCAAAGCATAACCTATTACAAAATTCAGAAAATAAACGGCTGTCCCGAAAAT
>JAXJRE010000002.1:0-2132 GCA_036310785.1 Acutalibacteraceae bacterium | reverse complement strand
CTCTCAGTGACATCCACTTCAATAGATATTTCGACGACAACGGCAACGATATCACGGATTTGTCCTATCCCCGTGCCCTCGATTTTCTTGACGATATGGGTGTTTCGATAATCGGTGTTTCGGGCGACCTCTCCAACAATGGCGAGTCTTCGTCATATGAATCCTTCCGCAAGTATAACGATCAGCACGATTTCCACGTTTTCTCCTGCAAGGGTAACCACGATTGCAGAAAAGAATTTGTTTATGAAAGCTGGAAAGAGAACGTCAATGTCGGCGTTTTCTCGGACGATAAGCCCGCAGGTGTTCTTGACGTTGCCGACAACGGATATGACTTCGTTTATTCAGGCGAGGAAACTCACGGCGATGTCTTCATCTTCTTCAGTCAGATCAGCAATACATACGCTCCCTTTGTTCAGCTTGTAACCGACGAACAGCAGGATTGGCTTGAGGCGATGTTTGAGAAGTATCAGGACAAGAGAGTATTCCTCTATTTCCACACTTTCCTCAACGCTCCCACAGGCAACCCGTTCCTCGGTGAGGGCAACATCTATAACGACTGGGGACTGTTCTACACGATTCCGTATTTCAAGGGCAATAAAGACGAAAGACGTTTTAGGAATCTCCTTGAAAAGTATCAGAACGTAGTTTTCTTCAACGGTCACTCTCATTGGACTTATGATGTGGAGTGCTACAACCCCGACCTCAACATCTCGGACTACGACGGAACGACCGCCACAATGATTCACGTTTCAAGCGTGGGCGCACCGAGAATTACAAGCTTCACTCAGCCGACAAAGAAGTCATGCCCGGGTGAAATGTCAGAGGGTATCTTCGTTCAGGCTTACGGCGATTTCATTATCTCCAATGCCTGCGACTTTGCAAACGGTCAACTCCTTGCATATGCGATTTACAAGGTTGACAATAAATAAAAAATCGGTTTAATAAGAACGACTGCAAGTTATCCGAAAAGGATTGACTTGCAGTCGATTTTTTATATTTTAATTTTATCCTACAATCACGGTGACAACTCCCGTCACTTCGCCCTGAAGCTCTCCGTTCAGATAAGCCTGGGCGGAATATGAGCAGTTGTACTCACCCGAGCTAAGCACCTCGGTCAGCTTATCATTTTCCAGGCACTCCCCCGGTTTTATCATCGGCGAGGTGTAGATCATTTCGCCATTGTCCCTGTAAATAACGAATTTAATATCATACAGGCAGGTTTCCGGATTTTCCAGCATAACGCTGCCGAGAGAATATTTATCCTCAAACACGATTCGCTTATTGATAAGATAACGAATCTCTCCCTCGGGTACGCTCGTTATGTGAACATCGGGATCGACGCCCGAAAGAACGCCCTCGCTGACCTTTCCGCCGGGTGAAAGCTTCAATCGGATTTGGGAGACCGTACCCGTCATAAACAGTATACCTATCACAACGGCAAGCACGGCAACGGCGGAGATCAATATTAATTTTTTATTTGATTTATTCTTCGCCATTGTACTCAACACCGACCGCAATTTTTATTTTTGCATATTTCGTTCCGATTTTATTGTTGGTAGCTTTATCATAAGCGTTGACTGCGACTTTAACATCGTGGACGCCGTAGCTCAATTCCCTGAACAGCTTCACCTTGTTAATCTCCCTGCCCGGCTCAAGTCCGAGCGAACGGTAAAGCACCTCTCCGTCACCGTCATAGACAGTTGCGATAAGTATGCAATCATTGGTTTTCGGATTTCCGAAGCAGAGATCCTCGGTTGAAAAATCGTCTCCGACATTCACAACAGAGTTGAAATAGAACTCAAACCGTCGGCTTCCTCTCGCTTTCAGAGCGTTGATAAATACCTGCTGTTGCTGAGCATTGAATACGCTTTCCTCTGCAACTGTTTCACTCTCTGTTCTGCCGTTAAATTCGATTGCCCTGATTTGTGCAGGAACATTCAAACTTACGGATTTTGACAGGTAAACACAGCCGGTTATAATCAAGGCGATCGGAAGAACTATGCAGGTGAATATCCTGAAATAGTTGAACGAGAGCAAAAATTCCTTGCTCGTATAATAGCGGAATTTTTTTACAAGCCGTTTTTTCTTCTTTAGCCGATTTAATTTAGCGGTTTCTTTCTTCGTTTTTTTCT
>JAXJRE010000001.1:0-10971 GCA_036310785.1 Acutalibacteraceae bacterium | reverse complement strand
CAACAATGTATTCATCGTTTTCTTCAAAGCAATCCTTGCTTGGATATGCAGGCAAATCGGCGTAACGTTTTTTTGCGTCCTTAAACTGTTCGGCCGTGCAATGCTTGAAAGTAACTCCGATGTAATCGCAGAATTTATAAAGCTCACCGCAGGTTAAATCGTCTTTAAGAGGCCAGTTCATTGACCAGTTCATATAGGATTTGCCGATATAATCGTATTTGTTTATGCGATCCGTTCTGTATTCCGGATCGATAAAAGTGTTGAATATTTTTCCGGCAACCGAGGAGGAGGGTACGGTGATCTTTTCATTGAAGCTGTCCGACATCGTATAATTATCGATGAACACAACGGGTTTTGAGAGGTCGCAGTTCTGCGACAGCATACTGTTGATATTCAGCACGACGTTCTTTTCTTCCTCATAACGAAGATTATTGATCCAGAAGCTTTTGTTCATTGCACCGACCTGAATTATCAGCAGAAAAACAAAGGTGGCAGAAAGAGCACGCTTGAGAACTGCTTTTCGCTCCTGTATCATCAATGCGATGTAGAAGCAAACAAAGGCGACAAAGAACGGCATACCTTGTTCAGTTCTGTATTCCCTGTCTCCGCATCTGTAAAATGTCATTGCAAATACCGGTATCAGCAGACCGATGTGAACGGCAAAGCGTGAGAAATTCTTTGATTTGACGGTGTCGATTACCGTTATCACAAGGAACGTGACAAAGATGATGAACAGCACCGTGAACGCAGAATTGCAGAACACCATCGCAAACCAGTTGTGCATATATGAGAATATCAGATTTTTGACCGATTCAAAGCTCAACTGCCAGTTCGAACCCGTTCTGGCTTTTAAGTTCAACTCAATGGAGAATATCTTTATCAGAAGCTTGCCGAGGAACAGCTCTCCGAAAACTCCGATCACAGCGATCAAAGCGGAAGGAAGTCCCAGCGAAATAAGCTCCTTGAATTTGACATTGCCGTTATTGCGGATATGGAGCAGAAGTATGCCGAAAACAGCTCCGATATACGGCAGAACAAGACATTCGTACCACGAAACAACGAAGATAATCAGAACGGTCGGCAGAAGGAAGCTCCTTAAAAAATCCTTGTATTTTATAGAAAAATAGATTGCAAGTGAGAAAAGCACCGTACATCCGCCGACGGTGAGAATTGCACCGTTGTAAATGAAGTATTCAGAAAGAAGCGGAAAAGAAATGTATGTGCAGGTGAAAACGATTGACGGGGCAATGCTCTTGTATTCCGTGAAGCCGTCAAATATCGCAAGCAGAATCAGACTGCCGAGAATGAAACAGACAAGTCCCAGCATCGGCTCAAACCAGACGGGACAGTCGCTGAGCATCAGAAGCTTTTCAACGATCGTTGCGGTAAATCTGCCCTGACCGAAAAGGACACCGTTGTAGTATTCGTCGTAGGAAAGCCAGTCTATCGAGGGCGAGGGATTGGCAAGATAGAAGCCGTAAGCTCCTGCTGCGGTCAATGCAACAAAAATAAGGTACAGCGGATTTGATATTCTTTTGTAAATTGAAGCTTTAAGATCCAAGCTGTTGTTTGTGAGTTTGTTTTTAAACATATTGCACCTCTTGCTGCCGAAAGATTATTCAGCCTCGGAATTATCAAAATTCAGTCTTTCTTCCTCAATAACAAGAGGTCTGTTCATTACTCTTGTGTTGATGTTGAGAACGTACTCTCCGAGCAGACCGATGAAGAAAAGCTGGACGCTGCCCAAAAAGCACATTCCGATAAGCACGGGAGCCATACCCATCGGGAAGTTGTCCCACATAATGAGCTTGAGAATCAGATAGACCATTCCGACAAGGAAGCTGACAATGCCGACGCCGATTCCGCAGAAGGTTGCCAGCCTCAGACCGATTTTCGTGTAAGAGGTGAAGCTGAGCATTGCGGCGTCATAGAGGGTGTAGAAATTGTTGTGGGTTTTGCCTGCTCTGCGCTTCGCCTGCTCATAGGGAATGTCCTTTCTCCTGTAGCCAAGCTCCGCAACAATTCCTCTCAGGAAAGGCGAGGGATCCTTCAGGTTTCTCAGAACCTCGATGAAAGATTTGTCGTAAAGACCGAAGCCTGTGAAATGCTCAATCTGCTCAACATCGCTCATCTTCCTGATAAGCTTATAATAGCACGTTCTGAGAAAGCGCATTATCTTGTTTTCCTTGCTCGTTGTCTTGATTGCGCAGACGATTTTATAGCCGTTTTCCCATTCGTGAACGAGCTTGGGTATCATATCGACGGGATCCTGAAAGTCACAGCACATACATATCGTGCAGTCGCCTGTTGTCTGCAACATTCCGTAATACGGCGAATTGAACTGACCGAAGTTCTTCACGTTAAATATCGCCTTGATCTTCGGATTTCTTTTGCAGATCTCACGAAGCAGGGGACGGGTGTTGTCCTTTGAATCATTGTCGATAAATAGTATTTCGTAATCATATTCCGGCAGGGAGTCGGTCAGCTCTCTGACTACGGCTTCGCTGATCGGGACTACGTTTTCTTCCTCGTTGTAGCACGGGATCATTATGCTGATTTTTTTCATATTTCGCCTCTCAATCCAAAAGTTCTTTAATTCCTGCTTCAAAGCTTGTTTCGGGCATAAAGCCCGTGTCTCTTGTCAGGTCGGAGATATCCGCCTGCAAGAACATCACCTGATTTTCGGAATAGGGAATTGCTCCGAAATCGGTTTTTGAACTGCTTTTGCAAAGCTTATGTATTGTTTCTATATATTCTCTCAGCGGAGCGGAATTACCGCTGCCGAGACAGTAAACACTTTCGTTATGCCGTGTGTCGTTTCCGACGAGGTAAAAAGCATTCGCCGCATCCTTTGCGCTGAGGAAATCCCAGAGCTGTTCGCCCTTGCTGAACCTGGCGTCTTCGTTGGCCTTGAATTTTTTAATTGCTGTTTTTATAACGGAATTTTCAGCGTCGTATTTACCGTAAACGCTGAGTATGCGTATCCATGAATGCTCCATACCGAGCTGACGGCATTTCAATCGGCTGAGCTGACCTGCCGCCAGCTTTGCCATACCGTAGCCCGTGAAAGGAAAGGCAGGAGTTTCGGGAGTCAGCGGCTTGTCGCAAAGGCCGTACTCAGCCTGAGAGCCTGCGCCGATGAATTTGCGGCAACCCATTCTTTTTGCAAGCTCAACCGCATCGAGCGTGTATTCAATATTTTTTAGCTGAAGCTCGGTGTCATTTCTCTCAGCACCCGTTGTGCCTGCCCACGCAAGATGGTAGAATACATCGCAGTCGCTTTCGTTAGGGACAAAATCTTTCATCTCGTCAAGCGAACAGCAAATTTTACTGATGTGTTCGCCCTGTGGCAGAGTGTTGACTCTTTGCGATCCGTTGTGATACAGAACGGTCACGTCAACGCCCTCGGCAACGAGCTTTTCAATCAGGGCATGCCCTACCGAACCTGTTGCGCCCGTAATAACTGCCTTTTTCATAACATCACTCATTTATCAAAGGAATATACATATTCTGTGCCAGCTCGTCCCTGTTAAGGAACGGAGCGAGATCCTCAAGCGGAGGACTGACGAGCGTGCCGTCCTCAAGCCGTTTTGTACTGCTCTTAGGCTCCCACACCTGCTCGGTATCGGTGAAAATTTCGCAGAAAGCATAACCGTCTGTTGAAAGGGCAGCCTTGACAGCCTCCTGCATTTCGGCATTACTGCCTGCGCTGAAATACGGGAAACCGAACGCTTCGGCAATCTTTCTGAAATTCGGGAAAGAGAGGTCGCCGCTTTCGGGACCTATACCGACCTTGGCTCTGCCCTTGAATAGATTGTTCTGAGTCAGCCTGATACTGTGATAGCCGCTGTTGTTGATAAGGAAAATTTTAATCGGGAGCTTGTTGGTTATGATCGTCTGAAGCTCCTGAAGATTCATCATAATGCTTCCGTCACCCTCAAGGCAAACGGTGTCCCTCTTTCCGCCCGAAACGCAAAGACCGACCGCCGCAGGCAAGCCGTAACCCATGCTCGCTATTGCGCTGTTGATGATAAACCGTGTGCCGTGCTTGACTGACCAGCACTGGTGACCTGCAACACAGCAGGCCCCGTTGCTGACGGCTGTGAGCGAGTTTTCGGGAAGCTGATCGGATAAATATTTGATAAAAGCGTAGACATTCGCCGTCTTTCCGTTTTCTTCCCTGTGACGGGGGAGAACGACGGGATAATTTTTCTTCCATTGAGCGCATTGCTTTCGCCAATCGTCCGAGCCTGAAACGGGAACACCGCCGTCGGGCACGTTTCTGATTATCGCATCAAGGAAATCCTTAGCGTCGGCGAAAACAGGCATATCAACGTGGATAGTAGGCTTTTTCATCTCCGCTTTGTCGATATCGACCATTATGACCTCTGCGGCTCTTGCCCATGTTTCATAGTTGTAGCCGACCTGACGGATGCTTATTCTTGTACCGATTGTCAGCAGAAGATCGGAGTTCTGCACGGCAAAGTTTCCTGCTCTGTCGCCCATATTTCCGCCCCTGCCGCAGTAAAGCGGATCGTCGTCCTCGATGATGTCAATGCTGTTCCAGTAGGTCACAACGGGAACACCGAGGATCTTAGATGCCTTTTTAAATGTTTCCGCACCGCCCGAAAGACGGATTCCGCCGCCTGCATAGATGACGGGACGTTTCGCATTTCTGATTTTATCAAGTATGATTTTAACGGTCTCGTCGCTGACCTTAGGCGGAAGAAAAGCGTCGTCCTCGGCAGGATCATAGCCCTTGAGACCGTCGGTTTCAATATAACTGCCCTGATAGTTTACGGGAACATCTATCCAAACAGGGCCGGGTCTGCCCGTAATGGCAAGGTGCCACGCTTTTTCAAGCATATATCTTATGTCATTTATATCCTCAAGCATGGCGGCATATTTGCACATACAGGAGACTGATTTGGTGATATCAAACTCCTGATCGCCGACCGCTCTGAGGGGCAGACCGTCTGTGAAACGCTCGGCATAGCGTGCCGTTGTCGTATATTTTACCTGACCGCTGACAACAAACATCGGGATCGAATCAAGCCAACCGCCGACAACTCCCGTTATTGCGTTCGTGCCGCCGGGGCCTGTTGTAACGCATAGGGCGGCAATTTTATTGTTAAGCCTTGCATAGGCTTCTGCGGCGATTGCGCTTGCCTGCTCATGGTGATTGTAGGTACAGCGGATCTTTTCGTGGTGTCCGAATGCATCGTTGAGGTGCATAGCTCCGCCGCCGACAACCGTAAAGCAGTCGGTTACACCGTGTGAAGCGAGAAAGTCTGCAATATAGTCAGCAAGTCTGATTTTCATTTATTTCATCCTCTGTATTTTTGGCTCTGAAAGCCCAGAATTTATTCATTATAAAGTTCAGCGGAATTGTAATGACGAGTGCGCCGAGGCTTGCGATGAAATACGGAACGCCGATCCTGTCAAGCAGGATCTTGACGATCGGAGAAATCACAAGTCCTGTTATGCCGTAGCAGGCAAAGGTTTTGAAATAGGTTTTGATGTGTTGAGCAAAGCTCTTTTTGCCTGAGCTGAAAACATATCTGTTGTTCCAGAAATATGAATTGGTTACGCTGATAACAAAGGCAATGGCCGTTGTTATAACAATTCTGACATTGTTTGCGTCCGTGGAAATGCCGATACGGGACAGTACGTCCAGAATCCAAATAAATCTTGAGTTTTTGAAAAGAACATAGTAACACAGCATCTCCGTGCCGTAAGATATTGCAGTATTGGAGACGCCGACAAGTCCGAACTTGATAAACTGTATCAGCGGCGCAAGCTTTTCGTTTTGAAGAAGCTGTTTGATTTTGTTCATTCCGTTGAACGTCCTTTCGGGAGGTTTACTGCTCGTTTAAGGCTTCGATAATGACCTTTGCCATATATTCAAGCTTTTCGTCTGTCATACCGGGATAAACGCCGATCCAGAAGGAGTCGTTCATTATCCTGTCGGTGTTTTCGAGTGAGCCGACAACACGGTAACCCTCGCCGCTCTCACGCATTTCGTCAAAGCAGGGGTGCTTGATAAGGTTGCCTGCGAATAACATTCTTGTCTGAACGCCCTTGCTTTCAATGTATTGAACGAGCTTGTTTCGGTCAATTCCATCTTTGCAGGTTATGAAGAAGCCGAACCAGCTCGGATCGGAATTTTCATTCGCTTCCGGAAGCATAAGCTTGTCCGTTACGCATTGTAAAGCGTCGTGAAGCACCTTGAAATTGTGCTTTCTTTTCTCAACAAAGGTCGGGAATTTTTTAAGCTGAGCACAGCCGACCGCCGCCTGCATATCTGTCGCTTTGAGGTTGTAGCCGAAATGTGAATATACATATTTATGATCGTAGCCGAGCGGAAGCTCGCCGTACTGACGGTCAAAACGGTGACCGCAAAGGTTGTCCTGTCCCGGCTCGCACATACAGTCGCGTCCCCAGTCACGCATCGAACGAATGATCTTGTGGAGCAGGGGATTATTAGTATAAACTGCACCGCCCTCGCCCATCGTCATATGGTGCGGAGGATAGAAGCTGCTTGTGCCTATGTCGCCGATTGTGCCCGTGAATTTTGTTTCGCCGTCAATCGTGTAGGTTGAACCGAGGGAATCGCAGTTATCTTCAACGAGCCAAAGGTTATGACTGTCGCAGAAATCCTTGACAGCCTTGAGGTCAAAGGGGTTGCCGAGGGTGTGAGCGACCATAACCGCCTTTGTTTTTTCGGAGTATGCCTTTTCAAGCATGGAAACGTCTATATCGGCATTCGGAAGCTTAACGTCAACAAAAACGGGAACTGCACCGAACTGTATCATCGGCGTTACCGTAGTCGGAAAGCCTGCCGCAACGGTGATTACCTCGTCGCCCCGTTTAACGGCTCTGTCCTTGAGCAGGGGGGAGGTGAGAGTCATAAAGGCGATGAGATTTGCGCTTGAGCCTGAATTGACGAGCGAGCAGTATTTTACACCGAGATATTTGCAGAAATCGCTTTCAAACTGCTTTGTGTATCTGCCTGCCGTGAGCCAGAATTCCAATGCGCTGTCAACGAGGTTGACCATTTCCTCGGCATCGTAAACTCTCGAAGCGTAGGGTATACGCTGTCCCTCTGTAAATTCTTTCGGTATATTGTGATATTTTTCGCAGTATTCTCTGACCTTTGCGAGTATTTCATCGTGAAGTTCTTTTTCTGAGTTCATGTTTATTCTCCGATTATATATTAAAAAATTCTTTTATCTGTTTTTCCGTGTATTCAGCCATATCGGCACCGTCGGCATAGGCTTTTGTCCATTCAACGGTTTTTTCAACAGCCTGATTTGCGGTCCATCTCGGTTTCCAGCCGAAAACGGATTTGACCTTTGAACAGTCGAGCTTCAGGAAGTTTGCCTCGTGAGGGCCGTCCTTATGCTCTGCGGCAAAGGCTTGTCCGTTGCCCCATGCGTCACAGAAACAGCCTGCAAGCTCTCCCGTAGTCAGACAGTCGGACTCGTTCGGCCCAACATTGTACCAGTCCGAGAACTCAGGATCGTCATACTGAGCCGCCGCAATCATAAGGTAGACGTAAAGCGGTTCAAGGACGTGCTGATAGGGACGGATCGAATTTGGATTTCTGACCTTGATGACCTCGCCTTTCATTGCCGCCCTGACGCAGTCGGGGATAATTCTGTTATCGGCAAAATCACCGCCTCCGATAACGTTACCAGCCCTTGCGGTCGATATCCTGACATGACCGTCCGCGAAAAAGGAGCTTTTATAGCTGTGAGTTACAAGCTCCGAGCAGGATTTGGAGTTGGACTAGGGATCAATGCCGTCCAAAGGATCGTTTTCACAAAAGCTTTGATTGTTTTCATCGTTCTTATATACCTTGTCCGTTGTAACATTCAGAAAAGATTTGACCGAGTTGCCCGTTCTGATACATTCCAGTATGTTTACCGTGCCGAGAACATTGGTTTCGTAGGTATATTTCGGATCGTCGTAGGATCGAAGAACTATCGGCTGTGCGGCAAGGTGGAAAACTATCTCCGGCTGAACCTCGTCAAAGACTTTTTTCAGATGCTCATAATCCCTGACGTCACCGATAACCGAGTTGATTTTTTTGCCGATGCCGGTTATATCGAACATACTCGGATCGGTCGGCGGCTCAAGCGAGTAGCCTGTGACCTCTGCGCCTGCAAGCTTGAGAATATTGCAAAGCCAAGCACCCTTAAAGCCTGTGTGACCTGTTACCAGAACTTTTTTATTTTTGTAAAATGACAGACTGAACATAATATCACCACTTTTTAATGTTCGGATCGTTTTTTACCAGATTTTCCAGGGAGCGGTGGAGTCCGCCCACATTTTTTCAAGCTGCTGTTTTTCTCTGAGGGTATCCATCGGTTTCCAGAAGCCGTCGTGGATATAAGCGTCAAGCTGACCGAGGGAAGCGCAGGTTTCAAGCGGCTTTTTCTCGAATACGGTTTCGTCGCCGTCGATGAAGTCAAAAATCTTCGGCTCAAGCACCATAAAGCCGGCATTCACACGTCCCCCGTCATTTTCACTTTTTTCACGGAAAGAGGAGATCCTGTTATCCTGCTCAATGTCGAGCATACCGAAACGCTGACCGATGTTCACGGCGGTCAGGGTAGCAATATGTCCGTTTTGCTTATGAAACTTGACAAGCTCGTCGATATTGATGTCGGCAACTCCGTCGCCGTAGGTGAGCATAAACGGCTCATCGCCTATATATTTCTGTATTCTTTTAACTCTGCCGCCTGTCATGGTGTTTAGCCCTGTATCAACGAGAGTGACCTTCCACGGCTCGGTCTCGTTTGAATGAACAGTCATTTTGCCGTTGTCGGTAAAGTCAAAGGTGATATCGCTTCTGTAAAGGAAATAGTCGGCAAAGTATTCCTTGATAACGTGCTGTTTATATCCGCAGCAGATTATAAAGTCGTTATATCCGTATGCGGAGTAAATTTTCATAATGTGCCAGAGGATAGGCATACCTCCTATCTCAACCATCGGTTTGGGAACAAGATGACTTTCCTCGCTTATTCTTGTGCCGAAGCCTCCTGCAAGTATTACTGTTTTCACACAATCGCCACCTTTATAATAGCAGTAATTTGATTATAAACACATATATATAATGCATTATAGCATACACAAAGGCTAAAATCAAGAAAAAGCATTATTCTCAAATAGAGGCTTTTATTCTCAAATAGAGGCTTTTTGAACTCAACCTCTTTTGCGCTTTATACACAAAACAGAAAACTCATTTTTTAACATAATTCACAAAAAATAAAAATCTAATGGAAATCTATTGACAAACAATCTTTTTTGGACTATTCTAAGGTCGTAGGGTAAACGATTACCCAACCAAGACAAGCTGGAGATAATATGGATAATAAAAACATTTCGATGGTAGATATTGCCCGTATGGCGGGGGTATCAATAGCGACAGTCTCAAGAGTGCTCAACAAGAACGGACGCTACTCCGCAGAGACAGAAAAAAAGGTATTGCAGGTCGTCGAGAAATACAATTATGCCATAAATCCCAATGCTCAGGGTTTGAGAACGAATCGCACAAAGACTATTGGAATTATAATTCCGGATATCACGAACGAATACTTTTCGCACATTGTCAGATCGGTCGAAAGCTCGGTTATTCCCTTGGGCTATAACGTGTTTGTGTGCGACAGCAACGAAAACGTGGATTATGAAGCGTTTCACATTGCTTCGCTCCAGTCAAAGGGCGTTGAGGGCATAATTTATATCAGCGCAAGAACGTCGGTTGACGAGGTATCAACAGAGTTTACCGTTCCCGTTGTTTATATCGACAGAAGACCGGGAGTTGAATTTAATTACGTTTCCTCGGATAACGAGATGGGCGGCTTCCTTGCAACGCAGGAGCTTATCAAAAAAGGCTGCCACAAAATTGCGATAATTCACGATGTTAATTCCTATTCGACGGTAAACAAACGTATTCAGGGTTATCTGAACGCATTAAAAAAGTACGGAGCCGAAATTGACGATTCACGGATCGTTCCCTGTCGGGTTTCATACGAGGACGCAAGACGGGCGGTTAAAAAATTGATTTCCGACGGCGTGGAATTTGACGGCGTTTTCTGCACAACGGACACCATGGCTCTCGGAGCTTTGAGAGGTCTTAAAGAGTCGGGCAAGAAAGTCCCGAAAGACGTTAAGCTGGTAGGCTTCGACGGAATAACTCACACGGAGATCTCCGATCCGCCGATCACGACGATTGTTCAGGATACCGCACAGCTCGGAAAACGTTCTGTTGAAGTGCTCATGGATCTTATCAACAACAACGCAAGCAAAATTCACGAATATACAATCCCGGTAACACTTTCCGTCAGAGGAAGCACGGATTAAATCAAATTAAGAAAGGGTAACACCCTTTTTTAAAATAACTGTTTGAGTAAACCTTTACTCGGCATATTATACAAAATTTTCCAAGAAAACTATTCGTAAAGCAGTATTTAGAGAAAGGAAGGATATCATGGGTACTCTCGTTGAAATGAAAGGGGTAGTCAAGAAATTCCCCGGAGTAACCGCTCTGAAGGATATATCGTTTGATATCCAATCGGGCGAGGTACATGTTCTGCTGGGAGAAAACGGAGCAGGCAAGTCAACGCTGATGAAGATACTTTCCGGTGTTTACCAGCCCACAGAGGGCAAAATAATCATCGGCGACAAGGAATTCAGCAAGCTCACTCCGAAAGACTCCTACGAATGCGGAATCAGCGTTATCTATCAGGAGCTCAGCGTAATTAACGAGCTGTCCATTCAGGAAAATCTTTTTGTTGGCAAGCTCCCGATGAAAAAGGTCGGTCCCGTTTCGGTGGTTGATTATGCAGAGATGAACAAAAGAGCAAAGGAGCTTCTTGCAAAGATCGGTCTGAACAGAGATCCGAAAACCCTCGTTGAGGATATCAGCGTTTCGGAAAAGCAGCAGGTCGAGATCGCCAAGGCCCT